>JALVKK010000062.1 GCA_027033875.1 Flavobacteriales bacterium | reverse complement strand
TCTAAATCAAAAGGCAAAAGTGATTGAACATCAATAACTTCCGCATCTATACCGGCCTCTTGTAAATCTTGTGCCGCTTGTTGTACCAATCGTAGGGTAGAGCCGTAGGAAACCAAAGTAATATCTTTACCGGTTTTCATAATTTCTACTTTTCCGACAGGCACTTTAAATTCACCGAGATTGCTCGGCATTTTTTCTTTGAGGCGGTAACCGTTTAAACTTTCAACAATGAGCGCCGGTTCGTCACTTTCGAGCATAGTGTTGTAAAATCCGGCTGCTTGTGTCAGATTACGCGGTACTAAAATATTGATACCGCGAAGCAAATGCAACAAGCCACCCATGGGAGAACCGGAGTGCCAAATACCTTCGAGGCGGTGTCCGCGTGTACGGATGATAGCCGGTGCTTTTTGACGTCCGAAACTGCGGTAATGTACCGTTGCCAAATCGTCGCTCATGGTTTGCAATCCGAACAAGAGATAATCGAGATATTGTATTTCGGCAATAGGACGTAAGCCGCGCATAGCCAAACCAACGCCTTGTCCTATAATGGTCGCTTCGCGAATGCCGGTATCGGATACGCGTATTTCACCAAATTTAGCTTGCATACCTTCCAAACCTTGATTGACATCGCCTATTTTACCGCTGTCTTCACCGAAAACAAGCACTTCGGGATATTTTTCAAAGATTTTTTCAAAATTATCTCTTAACACGATTCGGCCGTCAACCATAGGGGCATCGTTGTCATAAGTTGGTGGTACCGCCGTAACATTCACGGCTTTTTTATCACCTTCACTAAACAGATACTTACTGTATTTAGGTTGATTTTTGTCTTTGTAATCTTTTATCCAGTCAGCCAATTTTTTCCGTTCCGGATTATTCTCTTGTCGGATTTGCCATAAGGATTTGCGGGCAACTTTTAGTATTTCCGCACGTTTGGGTTCCTTATTTTGTGCCAATTGGTTGCGTAGTTGTAAAACAGTGTTTTTGTTTTGACTATTTTTGATAATATGATCCAAAAGACGAATCAATTCCATTTTTTCGGCTTTCATCGGTGCCGTGTAGTCCGCCCAAGCTTTTTTACGGGCATCTTTGACCATTTTTTTGGCTTCTTTTTCAATATTGTCAAGTGTTTCTGCATCAGCCAAATCGTTGTTAATCAACCATTCACGCATTTTTTTGATGCCGTCAAAATCTTGTTCCCATTGCAAGCGCTCTTTTGATTTATAGCGTTCGTGTGAGCCGGAAGTGGAGTGTCCGGTCGGTTGAGTACATTCCAGTACGTGAATCAGTACCGGTACATGTTGTTCACGCGCAATTTTTTCTGCTTTTTGATAAGTTTCAACCAGTGCGGGATAGTCCCATGCTTTAACCGTAAAAATTTCAAAACCGTTTTTATTGTCATCTCTTTGAAATCCTTTCATGATTTCGGAGATGCTTTCTTTGGTGGTTTGATACTTGGCGTGTACGGAGATGCCGTATTCATCGTCCCACACTTGCATAATCATCGGCACTTGCATCACACCGGCTGCATTCATGGTTTCCCAAAAATGACCTTCGGAAGTGCTGGCATTTCCTATGGTTCCCCATGCAATTTCGTTGCCGTTATCGGTAAATTTTTCTGCGTCTTTTGGCAGTTTTTCTAAATTTCTATAAACTTTTGAGGCTTGTGCCAGTCCCAGTAAACGGGGCATTTGTGCCGAAGTGGAAGAGACATCCGAGCTGCTGTTTTTTTGTTGCATCAGGTTTTTCCATTCGCCGTTTTCATCCAAGCTGTGTGTGGCAAAGTGGTTATTCATTTGGCGCCCGGCTGAACTAGGCTCAAAATGAATATCAGCCTGTCCGTATATCGAAGC
>JALVKK010000061.1:2494-5678 GCA_027033875.1 Flavobacteriales bacterium | reverse complement strand
GACAAAAAGCCATAGAAACACGCGGGCTGTGGAATATGAAAAACGATTTTATGGGCGGACCGTATATCAACTATTCCATTATTGACAAAAAAAACAACCGAATGATTGTCGGTGAAGGCTTTATTTACGCACCGGCTATTGACAAACGTGATTATATGGTGCAATTGGAAGCTATTTTGCGTACAATTAAATTGAGGAATGAGGAGTAAGTTTTTTTTTTTTTTTGCATTTAACACCTGCCGGTTGTTACTAATAGATGATGAACAAATCCGTCAAAACGCCAATCAAAGCATGAAGAACAAAAACATACCAAATAGATCGGGTACGCAAAGCAATAAGACCAAAAATAATACCTACAATAATGGAACCTATGATTTCTCCTTCCGGTTTTCCGATATGCACCAAACACGACGAAATGCTTTGAATAAGAACTGCATTAAAGTCCCCGAATCTGTCTTTTAATCCGAAAATCAATACACCTCGAAAATAAAATTCCCAAGCAATATAATAAAAAATAACATAAGCCGTTTCATAAAAAATCAAATGACTTTGGTCTCGCAATAAAGATTTTGCCAAAGGATATTCCGAACGAACATCAGGCATATCAGAAGCAAAAAAAATAGCAACTACAATCACCGGTATCAATACTAACAATACCTTCCAACCGTATTTGATATCACCTATACCCAAACCGAAATATTTGAGATTTTCGGATTTGATAAATTTGATATAAAGCGCCGGTAACACAAAAAATAATCCGAAAAAACGAAAAAATTGATTGATACTTAAATTTTGGTCAGCGGACATGATAAAATGAATATCAGGCGTAAAAAATCCCGGATAGGCATGATAGCGATAAATCGTCAATAAAACCGGAGCGCTTAACAACAATATGTATGTATGAATGTCGTCTCTGTCAAAATCCAACCACTTATTAACTTGTTTTAGCATTTGTGTTTACAATATTAAATTATTCGGATATAAAAGTAACAAAATATTTTTTATGAAGTTTCTCATAAAAATGTTCTGTCAACCAATAAGCCGTTATAGTCCAAATTATTCCACCGATGATGTCGATGAAATAATGATAACGACAATATATCAACGATACCAAAATACCAATCAAAACGGGAATAAAAAACCATAACCATATTTTTCTGTATTGCGCTATTATGATAATAGTTGCAAGGCTTATGGCGGTATGCAAACTCGGAAATGCATCAAATTTGTTATGTTCCAGAGAACTGATGGTGTTTCTGATAATATCCGTCAACCACAAGCCGTCCAAGGAAAGGCTTTGTTGCATAACCAATTCGGTATAATATCGCGGGCCCAATGCGGGTACCAAAAAATACATCAAATATGCTCCGTAATAGGTAACTAACAGAAAAACCAATGATTTATCCAATTCTTTAAACAACTTTTTTCGGAATAAATAGCCCAAAATAATTAATGGCATCGGAAAATAAAAAAAATACAAAATATACATCAATTCGGTCAAGTACGGATTGATATAACTTTCAATCCAAACAGTCGGATTAACCCCTAACAAACGGTAGTCAATCTCATAAAGCTGACGGTCGTAAACATTAGAATTTATATAAGGTAAAACTAAATGAATACCGTCAAAAATCATCACTAAAAATACAGCGGGATAAATAAGTAATAATAATTTTTGCCAATAGGTTAGCGATGTAGTATTTCTTATTTTGATAATAAGCATTTGAAAAACCAACAAACCCGTCAGCAAAACAAAACCATAAAGTTTGTATGACGAGAGCTTAAAACTAATGATATAAAAAATGAAAATGGCTAACCAAAAGATAAAGTTAACCACATCAATAAGACTTAATTTTTTATGTAAATTCAGCATTTTTGTATCAAACAAGCCATTAAAATTCTTTGGCATAAATTCTACGACGCATGTGTTGTCGATGCTTAAAATTTTTAAACATCTGTAAAGAAGGTTTGTTATCTTCCAAAATATGACTGGTGATTGCTTTAGTTACTCCGTTATCAATACAGGCTTGGGTCATATTTTCGTAAAAAATAGCCGGAACTCCTTTACCGTGAAAATCCGGATGAACGGCATGTAAGAGCAAATCTATGGTATCATTATAATACATATCTTTGAGCAAGTGAAACCACCCAAGAGGTAACATTTTACCTTTGGCTTTTTGCATGGCTTTGGACAGTGATAAAAATCCCAAACCGAAACCTATCAATTTATCATCTTTATCAACTACCATACCGACATATTTGGGATTTACCATACCAAAATACAAATCGGTATAATATGCTATTTGTTTTTGAGTCAACGGAACAAATCCGTATAAATCTTGATAAGACAAATTGATCAATTCAAAAAGTTGCTGTGCATAAGGTTTTATTTGCTTGGCACTTTTAAATTTTTTATACTGTAAACCGTATTTTTGTTGAATGAGTTTTGAAATTCGTTTGATTTTGTCCGGTACTTCTTTGATATGCAAATCCAATTCCATTTGCAACCAATCGGTATCTTTTTGAAAACCGAGTGCTTCCATATATTTGGGATAATACGGATAATTGTAAATTTCCGCTTGTGTTGACAGTTCTTCAAAACCTTCAACCAGCATACCTTCCAAATCCATATCGGTAAACCCCAAAGGTCCGTGAATACCGGTCATACCTTGCGTTTTGCCCCATTCTTCAACTTTGTTGAGAAGTGCATGGGCAACAGCTTGATCTTCAATAAAATCTATCCAGCCGAAACGGACATTTTTTTCGTTCCAAATATCATTGGACTTACGGTTGATAATACCGGCAATACGTCCGACTATTTTTCCGTCTTTGTATGCCAGCCAATATTTGGCATCACAAAAATCAAAGGCGGGATTTTTAGATTTATCCAGAGTAGAAATTTCAAAAGTATGAAGCGGTGGAACTCTGTACGGGTTATTTTTATAAAGCCTGTCCGGAAAGGCAATAAATTTTTTTAAATCCTTTTTGTTTTGAACTTCTTTGATTTCAATAGATGCCATAAATTTTGATTTAAGAATAAAAAAATTAAAGTTTTTTGGCAGATTGTATTAAAACATCGATAGACCGGTCAATTTGTTCTTTGGTATGAGTTGCCATCAGAGAATAACGCAAAATCGCTTTACCTTTCTCAACAGCAGGGTGAACAACCGGATTTACATACACA
>JALVKK010000061.1:0-2394 GCA_027033875.1 Flavobacteriales bacterium | reverse complement strand
GGCAGATTGTATTAAAACATCGATAGACCGGTCAATTTGTTCTTTGGTATGAGTTGCCATCAGAGAATAACGCAAAATCGCTTTACCTTTCTCAACAGCAGGGTGAACAACCGGATTTACATACACACCTTCTTGCAACATTAAAGTTGCCAAATGATAAGTTTTAATATCATCGCCAACATGTATGGGAATGATAGGCGTCGTACTTTCACCAATGTCAAAACTATTTTCTACTAACAATTTTTTGGCATAATTGGTATTTTTCCATAAACGTTCAATCCGTTCCGGTTCGCGTTTAATAATTTCCAGTGCTTTTAAAACCGTAGCTGCGGATGCCGGCGGAATACTTGCACTAAACAACAAAGCCCGTGCATTGTGTTTTAGGTAATTGATAGCATCTTTACTACCTGCAACAAATCCTCCTAATGATGCCAAAGATTTACTGAAAGTCCCCATAATTATATCAACTTTATCGGTAACACCGAAATGTTCAGATGTGCCGGCACCATTTTTACCCAAAACACCTAGAGAATGAGCGTCGTCAACATAAACCGAAGCATTATATTTATCAGCTAATTTCGTGATTTTATCTAATGGGGCAATATCACCTTCCATACTGAAAATACCGTCTATTACAATTAAGATAACCCGACTTTGATCCAGATTTTGTAAACGTTTTTCCAAATCTTCCATATCGTTATGACGAAATTTGACAATTTTGGCAAAAGCCAAACGGGTACCTTCGATAATAGATGCATGATTTTTTTCGTCAATTAGGATATAATCATTCCGCCCGGCAAGTGCCGGAATACTTCCCAAATTGGATTGAAAACCGGTACTAAAAACCGTAGCGGCTTCTTTTCCTACAAATTCAGCCAATTTGTTTTCCAATTCTTCATGCAAATCCAAATTACCGTTCATCAAGCGTGAACCTGATGCGCCTGTTCCGTATTTATCCAAGGCATTTTGAGCAGCTTCTATCAATTCCGGATGTCGGGTCAATCCCAAATAACTGTTCGACCCGAACATCAATGTTTTCTTCCCTCTTAAAATCACTTCCGTATCCTGACCCGTCTCAATAGGATGATAAAAAGGATAAATACCCTGTTCCATAAACATCTGAGGAAGACGATATTCTGCTAATTTCTTTTGTAATGGCTTCATATTAAGTTATATATTCTATTTTTTTATCTGTCAAAATATTTTAAATATAAAAAAAAGACTTAGAACAAATAGCAAAACTACAATTTTTTTTCTAACTTCTATATAAAATTTAGTAAGATTCCTTAAATAAACAATCCAAAATAGATATGGCAAATTAAAGATTTTTTTTTATTTTTACTGAAAATAAAACATATTAAATATGGAAACTTACCAAAAAATTGACAAGAAAATAAAATTCGGTATTACGGGAGGAATAATAGCCTTTATACTTTTTATTTTAATATTATCTTCCATGACAACTATCGAAACCGGATACAAAGGCGTGTTGTATAAAACCTTTGGGAATGGTGTAGATACAACTCAAATACCGCTGAGTGAAGGCTTTCATTTTGTAGCACCTTGGAACAAAGTCTATAAGATTAATGTCAAACAGCAACAACTCTTTGAAAGCATGAAAGTGTTATCATCCAATGGTTTGGATATTCAACTCGATGCTACGGTCTGGTTTCAACCGCGACATAAAGATTTAGCCAAATTAGTCAAACTGCGAGGACTTAGTTATATAGACGATGTCATTAAACCCGCTGTACGTTCCGCTACAAGAAATGTGGTTGGGCGTTATACACCCGAAGAAATTTATTCTACCAAAAGAGAAGCTATCACTCAAGAAATTTTTGACGAAACCAATACAATTCTTAACGAAAATTTTGTCCACCTGAAAAATGTTTTAGTTCGTGATGTAACCTTGCCTTCAACGATAAAAAACGCCATTGAACGCAAATTAAAACAACAACAGGAAGCTCTCGAATACGAATACCGTCTGCAAAAAGAAAAAAAAGAAGCCGAACGTAAACGTATTGAAGCTAAAGGAATTAAAGATTTTCAAGACATCGTATCTATGGGTATCTCCGACAAATTGTTACGCTGGAAAGGAATTGAAGCTACGTTAAAATTGTCTGAATCACCTAATTCAAAAGTCATTATAGTAGGCGGTAAAGACGGCTTGCCTATCATCATGAATGCAGAAAAATAAAAAGCGTCTATTTTTTTTAGTAAATTCAATTTATTAACTATAAATTGTTAATAAAATTATCTACTGTTGATTTTGCAAAAAAACAAAATAGATGTATTTTTGCAAATGGCTACAAAAAATTCACTTATACATCAAAAAAGTATTGTTATTCTTGATTTCGGATCGCAATACAATCAGCTTATCGCCAGAAGAATTAG
>JALVKK010000060.1 GCA_027033875.1 Flavobacteriales bacterium | reverse complement strand
TCCTATGCGCATTTCCTTATAAAATTGTCGCGAGTCGGCGGAGATGATTTCAGTATTCAAAGCTTGTGCCAGCTTAATACTCAAAGCGGTTTTTCCAGATGCGGTAGGTCCTACAATGGCGATGATGCGTTTCATTTTAGCCGTTTCTTTTTCAATTTCTGTCCCGATAGGTTTTCAAAACCTGTTAGGATTTATTAATTTTAATTGTGAATTTTCAAGCGATAAAAATACGTATTTTAATTTATCTTTCCATTTTAATTTTATCTAGCAAAACGAATATGTGATAAATGTTACAATTTCTTATTTATAATGAATATAATTAATGAATTTGTTGAAAATCTTTTAAAAAACCTGATTTTTTTCATAAATATAGCTTTTTAATTCCATTACATTTGGATTGAAAATTTTTGAATATGTCTGCAAAACGGTTTTCCTTTACCAAATTCATTTATACATTTCTGATTGTATTTTTGATTTGGTATGCTTTCACGACTTCGTTACAGCCGGCTGAACTCGTTACCGGTATTGTTTTAAGTCTTGTTGTAGCTTATATCACGGTGGTAAATTTCAACTGTTGCGACCCGATTTTGATTACACCGTCACACATTATATATTTTATACAATACTTTTTTGTGTTTTTGGCGGCATTGGTCAAAGCAAATTTTGACGTAGCACGTCGGGTTATCAATCCGAAATTGCCGATAAATCCCGGTATTGTGAGTTTTGAAACCAAATTGCAAAATCATTTCGCTAAAATGGTTTTGGCAAACAGTATCACATTGACACCCGGAACCCTGACGATAGACGTGATAGGCAATAAATTTTATATACATTGGATAGACGTAACAACCGAAAATAAAGAAGAAATTTATAAAGAAATAGCCGAACCGTTTGAAAAGGTTTTGTTGAAGATATACGGAAGTAGCAAGTAGAGACGCACGGACGTGCGTCCAAGTGGAAAGTGGAAAGCGGTAAAGTGGAAAGTGCGTGTTGGATAAGGGATAAGAGATAAGAGATAAGAGATAAGAGATAATAAAATAGAGAATAAAAAACTGTGTAACTCTGTGTAAAACTCTGTGATACTCTGTGGTAAAAAAAGTGAAATCTGAAATGAAAAATACATCGGACATCCGGCATCAAATAACCAAATAACCGATTAACCAAATAACCAGCAAAAAAAAATGAACATAGTAATATACATAGCAATCGTTTTAATCAGCATAGGCAGTTTTTTGTCTTTTATGCGTTTTGTTAAAGGTCCTACGGCAGCCGACAGGGCTATTGCACTCGATACGCTTTCGGTAATAGGTATAGCCGGATTGGTATTGTTAGGCTATTTGTTCCAACGGTACATTTATATCGATTTGGCGTTGGTTTACGCCGTTTTGGGATTTATCGGGATTATTGTGATTGCACGTTATATCGAAAAAGCATTGTAATGGATACATTAAATAATATATTAGAATACGTTGGATTGTTTTTTGTGCTCTTGGGCAGTATTTTTCTGTTTCTCGGCGCATTGGGTATTTACCGTATGCCTGATTTGTATAACCGCTTGCAAGCCGGCACCAAAGCATCGACTTTGGGTGCGATGAGTGTGGTTTTGGGCGTCGGGTTGATGCAACCGGATTGGCTGATTAAACTTATTGTGATTATCCTGTTTATCGGAATATCCAATCCTTTGAGTTCGCACGCCTTGGCAAGAGCATCACATAGAAGCGGTATCCGGCCGTTTTTTAAGAAAAAGGTGGATGATTACGAAAGTCAGATGAGGGATGAGGGATGAGTGATGAGAGATGAGAGATAAGAGATGAGAGATGAGAGATGAGAGATGAGAGATGAGAGATGAATGATGA
>JALVKK010000059.1 GCA_027033875.1 Flavobacteriales bacterium | reverse complement strand
TGTAAATCATCTTTTAAAACAACTTCGCCATTGCCGGTTTTAAGCACGATTTTGAAATCCGTTTCTTCCGGTACGACTACTGATTTTTCGTTGCCGTAAAAATCATCTGCTTGCATGTGTGCTACATGTGCTTTAGAATTTTTCGGCCAAGGTTTCATCATTTTGTGTGGATTTTTTTGTGCAAACTTTTTGACACTTTCTGCAGCACGGCGGTCGGAATTTCCTTGACGTAAAACCGGATTAACGGCACTACCCAACAATTTTGCAAAACGCTGACGCAAAGCTTTTTCGTCATCAGTTTCAGGTTCCTCAGGAAAATTAGGGATGGGATATCCTTTGTCTTGCAATTCTTTAATAGCGGCTTGCAACTGCGGTATGGAAGCGCTGATATTGGGTAATTTCATGATATTGGCATCGGGGCTTTTGGTTAATTCACCTAAGAATGCCAAGTCATCGGATTTTTGTTGTTCATCTTTGAGATAATCGGGAAAATTTGACAAAGTTCTTCCTGCTAAAGAAATGTCTTTGGTTTCGACATTGACGCCGGCAGCTTTTACAAATGCCTTAACAATTGGTAAGAATGAATAAGTTGCCAAAGCCGGCGCTTCATCAACTTTGGTCCATATTATGCTTGGTTTTTTATCGCTCATAGGAATAAATTTTATTAAAGATTAATGTTTTTGAAAAACATTTCAAAAATAGGAAAAATAAACTAATTATTGGGCGGTATTTGTTTGTATTGGAAATATTTATTTTAATATTTAAGCTTTTTTATAAACCTGTACTTTTTCAACGTTCTTATTTGATTTATTGATATTATTTTGGATAAAAATATCAAATTGGCAATTGGTATAATTATTGTAACTTTATTGTTATGAAAATTCAACTGAATCTTAAATTATATGAAACAATCTTCTACTGAAACAGTTATATTTGCCGGAGGCTGCTTTTGGTGTACAGAAGCTATTTTTAAAGAAATAAAAGGTGTTAAAAGTGTGATATCCGGTTATACCGGAGGCAAACGTCCCAATCCTACTTACGAACAGGTTACGACTGGTGTCACAGGTCATGCTGAAGCTGTAAAAATAATTTTTAATCCGAATGAAGTTAGTTATGAGGAACTTTTGCAAGTTTTTTTTGCGACTCACGATCCAACAACATTAAACAGGCAAGGCAATGATGTCGGTACGCAATATCGCTCGGCTGTTTATTTTACCAATGATAAGCAAAAAGAAATGGTAAAAGCTTATATTAAATTATTAAATGATTCTGATGTTTTTGATCAACATATTGTAACCGAAATTGTTCCGGCTACTGATTTTTATGAAGCGGAGGATTATCATAAAAATTATTTGGAAAAAAATCCGGATAATCCGTATTGTCAATATGTGGTTTTGCCTAAACTAGAAAAGTTTAGAGAAAATTTTAAAAACAAGTTAAAAAAATGAATCGAAAAATAAATTATACTACATTGATATTGAGCCTATTATTTGATATTATAGGAATGACTTCGTTTATCATTCCGGGTATAGGTGAATTTTCTGATGTTGTATGGGCGCCGTTATCATACTGGTTGATGACAAAAATGTATCCGGGCAGGATAGGACAAATTGGCGGTATCATTAGTTTTGTTGAAGAAGCTGCCCCCGGTTTGGATTTTATCCCGACTTTTACGTTGACATGGCTTTACGATACATTTATGGCTCATAAGCAAATTTTTCCGAATACTTAGTTTCGGTAAATCAAATTATTATACTTTGATAGAAAAATCATAAAAAAAAAATACATAAAATATTTGTTAACTAAAATTCTTGTTTTATATTTGCACTCGCAAACGCAAAGGGCGATTAGCTCAGTTGGTTT
>JALVKK010000058.1 GCA_027033875.1 Flavobacteriales bacterium | reverse complement strand
CTGAATGTACCGGCATTTTTCACCCCGAATGAAGACGGTTTTAATGATACATGGGGCATTACGCATAATAAAATACTGAATGATAATAGTAAAATTTACATTTTTGACAGGTATGGAAAGTTGATAACAATCATTAGAGCCAATGTTGAATCATGGGATGGTAAGTATAAGCAAAATCTTATGCCGTCAGATGATTATTGGTATAAAGTAGAGGGGAATGACGGCAAAACATATACCGGACATTTTGCTTTGAAGCGTTGAAATATTTGCTGATTTCAACTCAATGAATGATTTCCAATTTGTGAATTTTGTGTCCGGTTTTTATATAATATATACCGTTGGATAAATCGTTGATATATATTTTATTTTGTTGAATTTTACCGGATAATACTTTCTTGCCATCAGTTGTATATATTTGATAATCAATATTTTTATATGGTTTTATGAATAAATATTCACTAGCCGGATTAGGATATATCAGATTTTGATGTTGGTCAAATGTGTTTACGGTTCCCAAATTATATAATGAAAAATCGGGGATACCGTAACCGTAATCATTATCGGGATTGTTGTAGCGATCGGAAATACCGATTAGATCTTGTTTTATTTGTGCCGGTGTTTTTTGTGGAAAGGCTTGTACCATACAAGCTACCATACCGGCTATTATCGGTGCGGAAAACGAAGTACCGCTCATGAGTTGAATTTGACCGTCCCAATAAACGGCAGCGTCTTGTCCTTCTGCCATTACTTCCGGTTTTATACGTCCGTCGGCTGTAGGACCTATGGAACTAAAACCGGTTTTGTTTCGTGAGGAATTGACGGCGCCTACCGTAATAACACCGGGGGCATCTGCCGGCATACCTATTTTCGGCCATGAAGTATCTCCCGAATTACCGGCTGAAACGATGACATTAATACCACGTGAAACGGCTATTTCGGCAATACGACTGATAAATGATGTTTGTCCGTCCAAATCAGCCATAGTGTAACTGTACTCCGGCCGGTCATAAGTTTGGTATCCCAACGAGGTGTTGATTACATCAACTCCCAAACTGTCTGCACGTTCGGCGGCTTCAGCCCAGTATGTTTCTTCTATCGGCATTTCTTGTGAAACATCTTCCGAAACGTAGAGCGCAACGCTGACATCGGGGGCTGTGCCTACCAATTCGCCCGGTGATTTTGCAGCTATACACGACAAAACACCACTACCGTGCATACTGTATTGATACACGTCTGTATCATTGCTGACAAAATTGTAAACATCGACAACTTTATTATTTTGATATAAATGTTGAAATAAACTTGCGGTATCAACTTCCGTAAAACCGGCATCAAGTATGCCTATCAAGATACCGTCTCCCGTATAATTTTGTTGGTGTATTACTTCGCCGTGAAGCATATTGATTTGACCGGCACCTAATCCATAATCAAAATTTGAATGTCGGGTGTTAATTTGTGATATTTGTTCTTTAAAAGAATGCGGACGCGTTACCATACTAATATTTTTGTTGGCAAACTCAATTTTGTTAACAAAACTCAAATTGATTAAATTTTCAATATCCGTTTGCCAACCGGTAACGTGTACGGCATTGAGCCATTTTGATTTTGCTTTGTAGCTGATACCCGGCGTTTGACTGATTTGATTAATGTAATTTTCATCAACCGGTACATCTTTTTGGTCTAGGCTGATACCCAAACGTGTTCTACGATCCAATGCCCGTTGTGAAAGCATACTCAAAGGATTGGCTAAATAGTTGTTGGCTTGTGGTTTGTCCGTAAAAAAGACCCAAGCGTCTTCAATCTGTGAAAAACCCGGTTGAAAAATTATCAATAATAAATAAAAAAATACTTGTCTCATGTTTGTTGGTTTGTTGGTT
>JALVKK010000057.1 GCA_027033875.1 Flavobacteriales bacterium | reverse complement strand
GTAGGTCGCTGAGTGATTTTGTGACGTAGGAGCAAAATTGTACCGAAGCGCCGGATTTGATAATTTGATAAATTGATGAAATGAGGATTTTTGCAGGATTTTTTCGCAGAGTAAGAACTCCGTGCAACTCTGTGTTTAACTCTGTGATACTCTGTGGTAAAATTTAATTATCTGATTGGTGTCATTTCGAACGAACGAAGAGAGGAGAAATCTATCTGCTCTATTTTAAAGATTGTAATTTTGCTTTAAATAATCCAAAATTTCATCAAAATCATAAGCAATGTCAAACCATTTGATAGCGGGATTTTTTCTAAACCAAGTCAATTGACGTTTGGCAAAACGACGTGTATTTTTTTTGATTTCAGATACTGCAAAATCCAAATCATATTGTCCTTCAAAATAGTGGAATAATTCACGATAACCTACGGTTTGTAAGGCGTTTTGTTCTCTGTAAGGATATAGTTTTTTAGCTTCTTCAACTAAACCTTGTGCTATCATTATATCAACCCGGCGATTAATACGGTCGTATAAAATCGATCGTTCAGCAGTCAGTCCGATGTAAATGGTTTCAAAATCTCTTTTGGCGGTTTGTCGGTGCAAATCAGCCATTTTTTGACCGCCTGCTTGTCGTAATATTTCAATGGCTCTTATCAAACGATGCGGATTTTGAATATCAATTTTTTGATAATAATCGGGATCAAGGGCTAGGAGTTGTTGTTGTAAACTTTTAATGCCGTTTTTATTTAAATCACGGGTTAATGCTTGGCGGATTTGTTCGTTTTTACCCGGCAGATTGTCCAAACCTTTACAAGCCGCATCGATGTATAAACCGCTGCCGCCTACTAATATTAAAGTGTCTTTGGTTTGAAACAGTTGTTTGGATAGTTGTAAAAAATCTTGTTCGTAATCACCGACATTATAATCGTCAAAAATTGATTTGTTTTGGATAAAATGATGTTTGGCAGCGGCTAATTCTTCCGGATAGGGGACGGCTGTTCCAATGCGCATTTCTTTATAAAATTGACGCGAGTCAGCTGAAATGATTTCCGTATTTAAAGTATCTGCCAGTTTTATGCTTAAAGCGGTTTTTCCCGATGCAGTCGGACCAATAATAGCTAAAATTTGTTTCATCAGTTTTTTATTTATCAAATATTTTATTGGCTTTAAAATTACATTTTTTTATCTTTTTATTACATATAATGATATGTCGGGTTGAAAAAAGTATTTCTATTGAGTAATATTTTATTAAGACAGAATGCAATTTAGAACAATTACAATTAACAGATTTGAGATAAAATTTTGTAAAAACCTGATTTTTTTCATAAAAAATACATAGTCAAAAAGGTACTTTTGGAATGAAAAAAATCAATATGTCAGCAAAATCTTTATCTACCGGACGTTATTTTTATACATTTGTTATAGTTTTTTTGATATGGTATGCTTTTACTACTTCGTTACAGCCGGCTGAATTGATAACCGGTATAATCTTGAGTTTAATAGTTGCATACATAACGGTGGTTAATTTCAACTGCTGCGATCCTATTTTGATTACACCGTCACACATTATATATTTTATTCAATACTTTTTTGTGTTTTTGGTGGCATTGGTCAAAGCTAATTTTGACGTAGCACGGCGGGTCATCAATCCGAAACTGCCGATTAATCCCGGTATTGTAAGTTTTGAGACCAAATTGAAGAATAATTTTGCTAAAATGGTCTTGGCAAACAGCATCACATTGACACCCGGAACCTTGACGATAGACGTGATTGGCAATAAATTTTATGTGCATTGGATAGACGTAACAACCGAAAATAAAGAAGAAATTTATAAAGAAATAGCCGAACCGTTTGAAAAGGTTTTGTTGAAGATATATGGTAGT
>JALVKK010000056.1 GCA_027033875.1 Flavobacteriales bacterium | reverse complement strand
TTGGATTATTCAAACCGCGATTTTGTCAATACCAACGTAGGCGATACGGTCAGATTGTATGACAATACTTTTGCCAAAATCAGTTACCTGACACAGCATCATAAAGTGGATGTATATGCAGGATATACGGTAGCGGACAGCAAATTGTCGTCTTACGGAATGGCTTGGCGAAGTAATTATACGCTTGGTGGTTTTGACATTAGCAATACCTTGCAAGGCGGATATGATTACTTTTATTATTGGAACAATGTCGGACAAACCGAAGCACAAGACGAATTGCAAGTTAAATGCCGGAAATTTAAGCTGTCGGTCAATTATCTTTACGGGGTGGTGGACAAAAAACCGGTTTTAGATGTGCCGAATGACAGATACGAAGAAGATGTCAATCCGCATACGGGCTATGGTGCCGGCTTAACTTATCAAATATTTGATATGCCAAAAACGAATGTAGGCGTTTCGTATTCATATCTCAATTATGCTTACAAATCGCAGTATTATTATTCGCCAATGGGAAGGCATTTATACGGTCCGGCGGTTTCTGTTTATTATCCGTTTGATGCTTTTTATGTTTACGCCGATGCTACTTATAATATCGGGGAGGAATATTACTACGAAAGTATCAATAACGACTTGAAAACCATTTATATAGACGTGTCGCACTGGTCGGCAAATCTCGAAGCGGGCTATCAATATAACCACTGGGATTTTTCGTTGGGAACCGGCAAATTTTACAATCCGTTTTATGAGAATTTTACGGCATATTTAGCCATTAAATACAGTTTGTAGCAGATGAAATCCAAATTATTAGTCATTGTTTCGCTTATCGGGCTTTTGGTGTTTGTCATATACAAAATGATGAAATATGAGGACAGTATTCGTCAGGATCATATCATTGTGAAGTATGAAGAAGACGCTTCAAAACCTTTGTTTGCACCGGCGCCGTTGGACAAGCTGAAAGAAGCATCGGCTGATGTAAACTACTTTTTTCGCACGGGTTCCGTTTACTTTCAAAAAGCACGTATTGAAAACCGGGAAGTGGTAGATTTTGACGATTTTTTTCTCAAAGGGGTCAATCTGGGCGTTGCCGTTCCGGGAAAGTTTCCTGCCGAATTTTCATTGTCTTTTGACGGCTATTTGAAGTGGTTGGAAGAGATAGGTCAGATGAATGCCAATGTGGTCAGGACTTATACCATATTGCCACCCGAATTTTATAAGGCGTTGAATTTCTACAACTTGCATCACGCCGACAAGCCGGTTTACCTGCTACAAGGCATCTGGGCAACGGTGCCAAAGGACGAAGATTATCTCGATAAGGATTACACTCGCAGTTTTAAGCACGAAATAATGGACGTGATTGATGTTATTCACGGCAATACCGTTTTACCCGAAAAACCGGGCAAGGCACACGGCATTTATACCGCCGATGTGTCAAAATATGTTGCCGGCTATTTGCTGGGGCGTGAGTGGGAACCGCGGGGCGTTTTTAAAACCATTAGAAAATACAAACAAGACAGGTATAACGGCGTTTTTGTGCAGGTGCATAATGCCAATACAATGGAAGTATGGCTGGCAAAAATGTTGGACTTTACGGCTACTTACGAAACGCAACAATATCAATGGCAACACCCTTTGTCTTTTGTCAATTGGTTGCCACTCGATCCGATGTTTCATAATACGGAATTTATTGAAAATAAAACAGTTAGAGAATATGATAACGATTTGAGCAGTGTTGATTTTACCAAATTTCACGCTACGGAATTACTGCATACGGGCTTGTATGCATCGTATCACGCCTATCCGTATTATCCCGATTTTATTTATCTGAAAGAGGCATACCGCAAAGGCGACAAGGGCAATTATTTTAACTATTTGGCAGACTTAAAACAACACTGCCTTGGTATGCCTTTGGTCATTGCCGAATACGGATTGCCGTCAAGTCGCGGGGTTAGTCATTTTAATCCTTACGGCTTTAATCAAGGCGGATTGAGTGAAGCACAACAAGCCGGGCTTTCGACAAAATTGACAGATGATATTGTGCAAACCCGCTGTGCCGGCGCCATATTTTTTGAATGGGCGGACGAATGGTTCAAACACAACTGGTTGGTAATGGATTTTGAATTGCCTTTTGAAAATCGCAAGCTCTGGCACAATATGGAAAATCCGGAACAGAATTTCGGTATCAAGGCATTGGAAGATAGACGAAAAATCATTGACGGTAAGATGAATGATTGGCAAAAAACCGATACCGTTTCGCAAGAAATAAGTATGTCTAATTTTGCCGACGCTACTTATTTTTATGTAGGGGCGCATTTACCCGGATTTGATTTTGACAAACATAATTTGTATATCGCCATTGACACTTATGACAAGCAAAAAGGCGATCACAAACTGCCATTTACGGATAAGCATTTTGATAACGGATTTGAATTTTTGGTCAACTTTTCGGGACGTCATCAAGCTAAAATATTGGTAGATGAACCTTATTCGGTATTTACGGATATTTACAACAATCATATTCCGGTGTATGCTTCAAAAAACAATGCCAACGGCACTTTTATAGACGAATTGATGTTGGTCAACAGGGGCAGGGAAACGCTAACGGGCGAAAAAACAGACAGTATTGTCAATAATCGCGGGCTGTTGCAATTCGGTAATTCAAGCCGTCCGGAAACGTCAAATGCCGATTGGTTTTACGATGAAGGCAATCACAATTTGGAATTACGTCTCGACTGGCATCTGATTAATGTATCGGATCCGTCGCACAGGTATGTGTTGGACGATAAAGCCGGCACAAGAACCATTGAATACAGCCAAACCGAAGGATTTTACATTTATTTGTTTGTAACCGATAAAAATAATCGTTTGCTCAAACAATATCCCGAAGGCGCACCGCAATTTTTTACTTGGGATATGTGGAAAAAACCGGTTTTTACCGAACGGCGAAAAGCTTTGTATGACAGCTTGCAAGTGTATTTTTCAAAAGCTTTGACGCTTGCTCACGATACCTTGCCTGAAAAAGCCGAAAAGTTTGAAATTACGGAATTTTATATGGATAAACCCGGCGTGGTCAGTATCAGTTTTGACGAACAAAGTTATTCGCAATACTTGTATGCCTATCCGGTTTTGAAAAAATACGATTTGAAGGCAAGTTTCGGTATTTTGACACAATGGGATAAGAAAAAACATTTTACAGCCACTTATAACAACTTGTCAGTCAGCAGAATGGGAAAACAAGAATGGCAAATTTTGCAACATAACGGTTTTGAAATTGCTATTCAATCCGGCGCAAATCCCGTTTGGGAAAATCTGATACAAAAGTATCCGCAAGTAAAAACGCTTCATATTCCGAAGCAATTCAAAGCTAAATTACCCGGCAGGTATTTGTTTGCAAGGCAAAATACTCCGGGTGTTTATAAAAATGTGTCATACAACTTTGTCAATGCCAAACTTTCTGAAAAAGAACTTTGGAATACTTTGGAACAAAACAAAGGTAAATGGTTGATTGTGAACTACAAACATATTTACAAAGACAGTTTGTCCATACGCAAATTGGATAGTTTGGCGGTTGAAGGAAATTTTATTCCGGAGGAAAAATTTAAACGACAAATACGTTTGATACGGAACACCGGTTATTGGATTGACACAGAACAAAATGTGTTTAAATACCTTTACGAAAAGCAAAAAACCAAATTGCAGACAAAAAAATTCGGCGATGTTGTTTTCTTGCAGTTGGTTTCCGGCTTAAATCCGGTTGTTTATAATATGCCGTTGAGCATTCGCTATACCACTGATGCCGAAAAGCTTAAAGTCAGCGGTTCGCAGTCGGACGGCATTTACGAAAATCGCACGGGCAGTATCATCATCAATGTATTGCAGGGAAAAGAAGTCAGAATAGAAAAAATTAAATAAGATGTCAAAAAAATACTTCATTTATATCATTTTGATAGTGGCGGGCTTGTTTGTTGGCGGTTGCGGACAAGATAAAACAAGCAAAACCGCTATTCCGCAAGATGCCAAACCACTTCCGAAAGCTTTGTTTATCACTACGGGCGTGAATTTTAAGCTCGAAGATCCCGCTTTGCCACCGGCTATTGTGTTGGCGGTTCAGGAGTTGTCAAAAAACGGTATTCCGGTCAAATTGGCGGACAGAAACATTTTGTATCACAAAGACGAGTTGATGCATTATCAAATACTTATTCTGTTGACTGCCAAAGATATACACGATGCGGACAGGGAATTTTCATTGTCGTATATGACGGACAAAGAATTGGATAATATCAAAGATTTTGTAGAAAAAGGCGGGTTTTTAATCAGTGGCGACAATGTGGGCAGGAATACTTACGAAGGTGATGACAGGATATTGAAAAGCGGGGTGTTAAATTCCGAAAATTATGCTTTGTCAGATGTTTACGGAATGATTTTGAATGAAGTCAATATTAAAAATTATGCTGTTTCGGGACTGAAAAAGCCGTTTGAAAACTTTAATAAAGCCGGTTATCAAGATGATCTTTGGATTGCGACGGGCGTAAAAGCCATTTCGGACAAATTGGATACGCTGGCTATTTGGGATAACGGCACTAAAACCTATCCTGCCATTACACGCAATAAATACGGTAGGGGCGTGAGTTATCTGATTGGTCTGTCGGATTGGTTGGTGCCTGCCAACGACGGTGGCGAAAACAGTATTGCTCAAATAGAAAAGTATTATGATTTTGTGGCACAAGATTACTACAAACAAAAGGCGTTGCCGGTGCGACGAAATTTGTGGCCTAATGCGCATCAAGGTGCTTTTGCCGTATCATTTAACATTGCCGATACGCTTCCGCCTTACAAATTTGTGATTGAAAAATTGCAAGGACAACAAATCGAGCCGACATTTTTTGTAAGTGGAACCGTTAAAAAAGAGATTAGAGATTTTTTGAAAAAACAAAAGGTTTATTTGGCATCAAACGGTTATTTATACACGGATTATATGTCTATGGATTTTGCCGATGCTACGCAAGATATTTTGCAAAATGAAGCGGTATGGCAAGAAAAATTTACAGGTTTCCGGTTTCCGTTTACCACACCGGGCTACAAAGGAATGTTGGCTTTGCACCAAAACGATTACACTTATGACAGTAGTATCAGTGCCAATCATTTGGATTTTATTTTGGGGAGTATTGTGCCGTATAATTTGGTGCTTGCCGGACAAGATTATTACCAAACAACTGACATTTTTGAAGTGGCGCCAACCTACCACGATGATTATTTCTTTATAGGTAAACTCAAAACCGGCGACTACAAAACACCGGCACAATTGCGAAACGATGTGTTGCGTTACGGACAATATTTGCAAGACTATTGGCAATATGCCGTCAAACCGAATAAAGGATTGATGCTGGTGTTGGCACACCCTGATTTAACCGGACACAACGCAGAAACTTTTTCGGCGCTTCAAAAGATTATAGACACGGTTAAAACACAAAATGTTTGGTTGACAGGCTTGCCTGCGGTAGTGCGGTATTTTAAGGATAATGAACGCTTGTCGGTATTGGTCAAAAACGATAAAAAGCAAGCGGTTATTTATGTAGATGCGGAACCGGATGTGCGGATAAAAAATTATGCGGTTCGTTTGGATTTTAAACCTGAAAGTGCGGTAGCAAACACCGGAACAGCGGAAATAATACAGGTTGATAGTGTTTATTATGTTGTTTTTGATGCTGTTGGGGGGCAGGTTGTGAGGGTTGGTTTGGAGTGATTTTTTTTT
>JALVKK010000055.1 GCA_027033875.1 Flavobacteriales bacterium | reverse complement strand
AACGCCAACGTAATCTTCAATGAAAGCAACATATTGTATCAAAGTTTCGGGTAATTGTTTTTTATTGGTTACGTTAGTCAAATCGGCTTGCCATGATTTAAAGTTTGTATAAACAGGCTGAAGGTTTTCCGCATCGATATTATACGGAAAATGTTGTATATTTTGACCTAAATAATTGTATGAAGTTGCGGCTTTAATCTGTTCAAAACCTGATAAAACATCGCTTTTCATCATCATCAGTTCGGTAACACCGTTGATATCAACGGCATATTTGAGAGCCACCAAATCGAGCCAACCGCAACGACGCGGACGTCCGGTAGTCGCACCGAATTCGTGTCCTTTTTCGGCTATTTTTTTACCGGTTTCATCAAACAATTCCGTAGGAAAGGGACCCGAACCTACCCGCGTGGTATAGGCTTTAAAGACACCAAACACTTGACCGATTTTATTAGGTGGAATACCCAAACCGATACTCACACCGGCTGCCGTAGTAGTCGATGAGGTTACATATGGATAGGTGCCGAAATTGATATCCAACAAACTGCCTTGCGCACCTTCTGCTAAAACTTTTTTACCGTCTTTCAGTGCTTGATTAAAAAAGACTTCGCCATCAATAAATGTGAGTTTTTTTAGTGTTTCAAGGCTTTCAAAAAACTCGGTTTCCAATTCGTCTAAATCAAATTGAATATCAACATTGATACAATCCAATAATTTCAAATGTTTATCGACCAAAGCACGATATTTGGATTTCCAGCCGGGCAATTCAAAATCCCCGATTCTAAACCCGTTTCTACCGGCTTTATCCATATAAGTCGGACCTATACCTTTGAGGGTTGAGCCTATTTTGGCTTTGCCTTTGGCGGTTTCCGATGCGGCATCTATCAAACGATGAGTCGGTAAAGTAATATGTGCTTTGCGAGAAATAAGCAGGCGTTTATTAAAATCGATTTTGTAACCGGCTAATCCTTCAATCTCTTTTTTTAAACTGACAGGATCTATCACTACGCCGTTGCCTATCACATTGACAATTTTTGGATGAAATATCCCGGAAGGAATAGTGTGTAAAACGTGTTTTTTACCGTCGATAACCAGTGTGTGTCCGGCATTGGCGCCTCCTTGAAAACGGGCAATAATATCATAATTTCCGGCTAAGACGTCCACAATTTTACCTTTGCCTTCATCGCCCCATTGTAAGCCTAATAAAATATCTACCATGTTAGTTGAAAGTTAAAAGTTGAAAGTTGAATGTAGAGACGCAGTGTGCTGCGTCTCTTGTTAAATGTTCATAATGTTTATAATGTTGAACGTAGAGGAGTTTTGACAAAACCTCTCATTGTTCATAATATTCGCAAATCGCAAATCTGAAATCATTCTATTATTATTTTAGTCGTTACATTAAATGTTTCATTTGACAAATTCAAAAGATATTCTCCTGTATTAAATGTTCTGATGTCAATTTGATTATTTGATTTTTGCAATTTTTTTTGCAATAATAATTTGCCTGTTTCATCATACAATTTTATTATAACAGGTGTTTGGTCGTCGATATTAATTGTTAAATAATTGTCTGCCGGATTGGGGAACAGTTTGATACCTAAGCGGTTCAATTCTTCAATGTCTGCCGTAACATTTAAATCGGCTTCATCGGATATTACTTGTCCGCAAGCACCGGTTACGATGACTTTGTATGTACCGGCATCGCCGGGTTGGACATTGTTGATAACCAATTGGTCAGCTGTTGCTCCGGATATATCGGAATTGTTTTTTTGCCATTGATATGACAAGTTGCTACCTTGTGCTTGCACCGTAAAGGTTACATCATCGCCTTGATTAACCGATTGATTTTGCGGTTGGGTTGTGATACTAACAGGTGTATTGATAGTA
>JALVKK010000054.1 GCA_027033875.1 Flavobacteriales bacterium | reverse complement strand
TTGTTATTATGAAAGGAGATAAAATAGTAAAAATAAAACCTTAATAAACCACTATGCACTGCAATATGTATAGTTAATGGCGGTTAATCGTTGAAAATCAACATTTTGAATTTAATATCGACCTAAATATCAATTTAACGGGCGCGAGATAAACATAATAAAAAGAAAAAATACCAATCAACAATCTAATTTTTCAAATCCCGACCAAGCATCAATTATTGAAGCGTCTTATTGCACCATAAACAAAGCACTTGTTAGTATTATGACTGAATTTAAGATAGCTTCCTAAATTGAAAAATCGTAAATTTTTTTATTACGTTTTTGGAAAACTAAAACAGAATATGTATATCTTTGTATGGTAAAGTTGCTGTTTTAGCGTTTATGTGGTATTTAAAAGGTCTTTAATTATTGTTTAAACAAAATCAGCAAAAATAATTAACACAAAAATTAAAGCTAAATTAAAGTAAATTAACATTTTAAATCTTGTTATTCCTTTATTTTAAAAGGAACCTTTGGTTTTGCACCTGATAAATTGATAAATAATTTCGTATTTACAAATGCACCGTCATAAACTTAATATTACATATTGTCACGGCTCTGAAAATTACTTTCTGCTCGTAAATTTTTTTTCTCACCAAAACACTTTTAAAGAAGTTGATTTTCAATCATTTACAACAAACATAACGGCGCAATATCCAAAATTAAAAATTGATGGCATCTTATACCTGTTGCAAGACCGGCAAGCAGATGCCCGTATGCGTATTTTTAACAGAGACGGCTCAGAAGCCGAAATGTGCGGTAACGGATTCAGGTGTACCGGAAAAAAATTGTTTCAAATTAGCGGAAAATCCCCATATCAAATCAAGACATTAAGTGGTATTGTGAAAGGAGAAATTCTACCTGAAATGTTTTCCGGTATTGACACATACAGTGTAGAATTTTCTAAGATTAATTTTGATTATCATACACAAATATTTGATAATCAGATTATTCCTGAATTATCAAATGATTTGAAGTTTTCTAGCGTCGATGTCGGCAATCCGCATTTAATTGCACAAGTAAACGATTTTGATATAGACAAATTAACGCATATTGGACAAAAGATAAATCACAATTGCAAAATTTTTCGACAAGGTAATAATCTGAGTTTTTATCAAATAACCGGCAATAATCAAATCTTTGTCATGACATACGAACGCGGTGTCGGATTGACGGCATCATGCGGTACCGCTATGGCGGCAACCGGAGTTTTAGCTGCCAAAAACGGACAAGTTACAATGAGACAAAAAATTGATGTTTACAGTCCCGGCGGCATGTTGCAGTGTTATGTTGAAAAGAATCTAAACTATTCAGTTAAACTTTCGGGTAATGCTACATTTATCAGTCGCCATCAAATCATATACGATAGTGATACCGGAAAAATTATTGATTTTCAACAACTTGAAAAGTTTTCAAATGAAATTATTCATTATAAATTATTCAAAAAACAAATAAATCTAAACAATGTCAAACATACCAAACAATAATACAAGGGTTTTTGAACGGCTATCAGATGCGGCGCAATGGACGGCAATGGTCAAACTACACAAGACCGTCAAAGAATATAAGCACGCAGAAGTATATGCCAAACTCGAATTTACCAACCCGATGGGATCTGTCAAAGATAGAATCGGTCGACACCTGATACGAAAAGCCATTGCAAATGGTCGATTAAAACCCGGGGATACCGTCATTGAAAATTCATCGGGAAATACGGCAATGGGATTAGCCATGATGGCTGTTGAATACAATTTGAAATGCAAAATTGTAGTCCGTTCCACTACTGCCAAAGCCAAATTGGACGCGCTGCGTGCCGTTGGCGCTGATTTGGTGTTGGTGGACCCGACCCTCCCACCCGAACATCCGGATAGTTACAACAAAAAAGTCCATACCATCTTATCGCAACACCCCGAATATTATTTTCCCGATCAACACAATAATTTGGACAATAACGAAACACATTATTTAACGACCGGACCGGAGATATGGCAACAAATGTCCGGTAAAATTGATTATATCGTAGCCGGAATAGGCACAGGCGGCACTCTATCCGGTGCTGCTAAATATCTAAAAGAGCAAGACCCTAATATCAAAGTTGTGGGAGTTGATCCGGTAGGCTCTGTTTTTTATACATATTTCAAAACCGGAAAAATCACTAAACCTGCCGGCTATTTGATAGAAGGCTTGGGCGATGAAGAACTTATCAAATGTATGGATTTTAAATATTTGGACGATATTATTCAAGTATCCAACGAACAAGCCTTCAAATATACACGTCTGTTAGCCAAACAGGAAGCTATCCTGGCCGGCGGTTCGAGTGGCGCTGCCTTGTATGGCGTAATCAGTCTGATAAAATCTTTACCTGCTGATAAATTATATCGTATCGTAACTATTTTTCCGGATTCGGGCAACCGGTACCTCAGTACCATATACAATGACGACTGGTTGTTAGAGAAAGGAATAAACCTGAAAGAAGTTTAAGAATAACTGACAAATAATATTTTTTTATATGAAATTTATTATACTTTTGTAGCTCTAAATTTCAATTTGTTTATTAACAAAATATCGACTCAATTATGACAAATATATTAATTTTACTCTTTGTGTTCGGTTATATTGCCATTGCTACCGAACATAAATTGAGATTGGATAAAACAGTGCCGGCACTATTAACCGCTGCTGTATTGTGGGCTTTATTGGCAATAGGCTTTCACGAAGGTTGGTTTTCCATCATTGATCCCGAAGGTCATGTTTACAACTTTTTGCACGGTGGCGAAGAAGCCCAAGAAGGTTTTCATACAACCTTGATGCACCATTTGGCAAAAACAGCCGAAATTTTGGTCTTTTTGACCGGTGCCATGACTATCGTTGAAATTATTGATTTACACCGTGGTTTTGAAGTCTTAAAAGAATATGTCAAAACCAACAGCAAACGAAAACTCTTGTGGATAATAGGCGTTTTGGCATTTTTCTTATCAGCGGTAATTGATAACTTAACAGCCACTATTGTATTGATTACTTTGCTACGCAAATTGATAAAGGATCGCAATACCCGTCTGTGGTTTGCAGGTCTTATCGTTATTGCCGCCAACGCAGGTGGTGCATGGTCGCCCATAGGTGATGTTACCACTACCATGCTTTGGATTGCCAAAAAAGTTTCGGCAGGTGGTTTAATTGAACATGTTTTTATTCCTTCTATTTTAAATTTCGTCATTCCATTCGGTATCGCTTCATTCTTACCGGTTTTTAACGGTAGTGTCAAAGGTGAAGATGAAGATGAAAGTTTTGAAAAAGTTGAAAAATTGCTCAGTAGCAAAACCATGCTATACTTAGGATTAGGTATGATTTTGTTTGTGCCTGTTTTTAAAACCATTACACACCTGCCACCCTATCTCGGTATGATGTTATCATTGGGAATTGTTTGGCTGGTATCCGAATATATTCATCCGGAAGAAGATTTTACCGAAGAACGCAAGCATTTGTATTCGGCTCACAAAGCCTTATCGCGTATTGAAATGTCCAGTATTTTGTTTTTCTTGGGAATTCTGTTAGCCGTAGGAGCATTGGAAGCTCTGGTGTACGGCTCTATCAACGGGGTTGAGATGGGGTCTTTGCGCTATTTAGCAGAAGTTTTACAACATACCTTGCCCAATACCGAAATAGTTGTGGTACTACTGGGTATTCTTTCCGCAATTGTCGATAATGTTCCGCTGGTAGCCGCCTCTATGGGTATGTTTGACTATCGATTAGACCATATTATCTGGCACATGGTTGCTTATTCTGCCGGTACGGGTGGTAGTATTTTGATCATCGGTTCCGCAGCCGGAGTTGCTGCCATGGGTATGGAAAAAATAGATTTTTTCTGGTACTTAAAAAAAATTACATGGTTAGCTTTTCTAGGCTTCCTTGCAGGTTTTTTAGCTTTTTGGATAGAAAAAATTTTAGTTTACTAAATATATTTCAACTTCCCTTTATCAATTAAAAAATCCCGAAAAAATTTCGGGATTTTTTAATATAAGCGTTTATGTAATCTTAACGCCGTCTGCTATTGCTCTTTACGACCGGTTTGTTAGATTTTTCGTGGTTTGGACGATAGTAATAATCAGCCTCATAGTCATCATAATATATAGCTTCATTATAATCAAAATCATTTGATAAATCAGCCGTATAAACAGGTGGTATATTGCATGCTGGCCCATAATATCCGAAATTGGTAACAAAAGCCGGATGATGAGAACTGTGATGCCTGAACACATAATAACCGCGTCTGTTATACCGGAGGTAACGATGTCCAATTTTGGCAACCAAACCTCTGTGATTGTATTTGATAAATACATGACCGATTCGACTCACTTGCCCGTGTCGATTATAATCAATATATACATTACCTACCCGTCTGATTTTTCCGAAACGATCACGCTCTACACGAACACCTCTATAGCCGGCATGTCGATAATGATTGCCATGAGCATTAAAATCAAAGTCGCCATTAGGAAAAATATAAAAATTGATACCTCGTTCTTTTACTTTAACAGGTTCTGAAATTCTATGCCATGAACCGAATACCGGATTGGCAAAAAGTCCCGTGTATAATAATACTGCTAATATTAAAACTACTTTTTTCATAACTTCAAATTTTAAATTAAACTTGCGACTCAATTTATGTTTTTCAAATAACGTGCCAAAAATGTATAATATTGATTGTCAAGTTGAAAGAATTAATTATTTTGCAAAATAAATAAGCATTATATTAAAGATTCGTACAAAACCGACTGAAAAAATATATAAATATTATCGACAGCTTTTTTATATTTATCGTTATGATTGTTCGTATTATTAAAATTTGAACGACAAAAAAATAAGAATTATCAGGATTTAGTTCGCAAAAATTATTAAATTCGCACAAAGAAAAATATATAAAAATGGCAAGATATGAGCTTAAATTACCCAAAATGGGAGAAGGTGTTATAGAAGCAACCATTACGGCTTGGACCAAAGAAGTCGGTGATACCATTGACGAAGACGATACGGTTTTGGAAGTTGCTACCGATAAAGTGGATTCGGAGGTCCCCAGTGAAGTGTCAGGTATATTGGTCAAAAAGTTTTATGACGTCAATGATGTGGTAAAAATCGGAGAAGTGGTCGCCGTTATAGAGACTGACCAAGATCTAGAAGAGGACGATGAAACCGCCGTCATTGAAAATCCGGAATTAGCCGAAATCACATCAGAAGAAGTTGATATTCCGGTAAATAATAACACGGAAACCATTACATCTACCGACGGTAGATTTTATACACCATTGGTAAAAAATATTGCCAAAGTGGAAGGTATCTCACAACAAGAGCTTGATCAAATACCGGGAAGCGGTAAAAACGGGCGGGTTACCAAAGATGATATACTTAAATATGTAGCCGATAAAAAAGCCGGTAAAGTCGTTATGCCTGCCGAAAAAGATGTTGAAAAACAAGCTGTTGTCTCAAAATCTCAAAGTGAAAATATAGCTACGGATATTCAAAGTCCGCAACCGGAAACATCATCAATAGCCGAACCGGTAAAAATTGCAGAACCTACTGGTGTTGTTTTAGATAACGGCGACGAAGTCATCGAAATGGACAGAATGCGCAAATTGATTGCCGAACACATGCTCAATTCCAAACGCATATCGCCTCACGTACAATCTTTCGTAGAAGCCGATGTAACCAAAATTGTCAATTGGCGTAATC
>JALVKK010000053.1 GCA_027033875.1 Flavobacteriales bacterium | reverse complement strand
AGATTGATTTAATTTTAGAAAAATCAAAATCATCGGGAATGGGAATATTTTCCAAGCGGTTGAGTTTATCGGCATTCAATTTTTCTTTTTCGATATAACCGGCATATTTGAGGTGAATTTCGGCTTGTTCTTTGACGGCATCATCTATTTGGTTTTGTTCGACAAATTCTTTTACCGAGTCTATTTGCATCAAATCCTTAAAATTCAGTTGCGGACGTGAAGCAATTTTAAAGAGTTTCATCTGTTGTTTGACCGGAGCGGAATTTTTGGTTGATAATACCGGATTGATTTCGTCCGGCTTCACGCTTTGTTTTTTGAAAAAATCGAGAATTAAGTCCGTTTTTTTGAGCTTCTCCTCTACTCTTTTGAGGCGTTCATCGGATGCCAAGCCAATGGCATGCGATAAAGGCGTCAGACGAATATCGGCATTGTCTTGACGCAACAAGGTACGGTATTCGGCACGACTGGTAAACATTCGGTAAGGTTCGTCCACGCCTTTGATAATCAAATCGTCTATCAAAACACCTATATAGGCTTGGTCGCGTTTTAATATAAAGGGTTTTTGGTCGCGTATTTTTAAAACCGCATTGATGCCTGCCATTAAACCTTGAGCTGCTGCTTCTTCGTAACCGGTGGTACCGTTGATTTGTCCGGCAAAATATAAATGTTCTATTAATTTAGTTTCGAGCGTGTGTTTAAGTTGGACAGGCGGAAAATAGTCGTATTCTATGGCGTAGGCAAATTGCATAAAACGGGCATTTTCAAAACCGGGAACTTTACGCAAGGATTCATACTGCACTTCTTCACTCAACGAGCTGGAAAATCCGTTTATATACATTTCGTAAGTATGCCAACCTTCGGGTTCTACAAACAGTTGATGCCTGTCTTTGGACGAAAATCGCACGATTTTATCTTCAATACTCGGGCAGTACCGCGGACCTACGCCGTCAATTTCGCCGGTAAACAAGGGCGATTCTTTAAAGCCGATACGCAAATTATCATGCACTTCGGGATTGGTGTATGTGATAAAACATGAACGTTGCTCTTTGAGCGGTTTTGTTTCGTCAGAGAACGAAAATTTTTGCGGATAGTCATCTCCTTTTTGTTCGGTCATTTTAGAATAGTCGAGACTACGACCATCTATTCGTGGCGGTGTTCCGGTTTTCATTCGTCCGGCTTCAAAACCCAATTCCACTAAATTTTCGGTTAAGCCCACTGCTGCCTTCTCTCCTATTCGTCCGCCTCCGAAAACTTTTTTACCGATAAATATTTTCCCGTTTAAGAAAGTTCCGTTGGTTAAAATGACGGATTTTGAAAAAATTTCAGTTCCCAATTGCGTTTTGACACCTTGTAATGTTCCATGTGAAATAATGAGTTCGGTTACCATATCCGCCATCAAATCAAGATTCGGCGTTCTTTCAAGCATTTGGCGCCAGGTATTGGTAAATAAAATGCGGTCATTTTGCGTTCGCGGACTCCACATAGCCGGTCCTTTGGATTTGTTGAGCATGCGAAATTGTATAGCCGATTTGTCGGAAACTATGCCGCTGTAACCGCCCATGGCATCTATTTCTCTAACGATTTGTCCTTTGGCAATGCCCCCCATAGCCGGATTACAACTCATTTGCGCAATTTTGAACAAATCCAGTGTAATTAATAAAGTCTTGGCGCCCATGTTTGCGGCAGCAGCAGCGGCTTCGGAACCGGCGTGTCCGGCACCGACTACAATGAGGTCGTATTTTATGGGGTAGCGCATGCTTTAGTTGAATGTTAAAAGTTGAATGTTAAAAGTTTATTGGGGTTGCAAAGATAGGGATTTTTAGGGGAAAGTGCGGGGGGGGTGATGTCAGATTTGCGATTTTCGATTTCAGATTTGCGATTTTTTGTAGTTCGTAGAG
>JALVKK010000052.1 GCA_027033875.1 Flavobacteriales bacterium | reverse complement strand
TCTATCAACAACCAATCTTTGCCGTTTTCTAATACTTCTTCTGCTTTTACAATAGGCGGAAATTGTTTGGTATTGATAAAATTACCGTGTTCATAATAAATTTCAGCCAAAGTTTTAGGTTGCCCCGAACGCACTAAATTTTCAAAATTGACGTCACGCTTCCCTACAAAATCGCCTTTATATATGGTCGAATTATGTTTACAAGCACTCAGCGTGCCGATGATTAATATTAAAAGAATTATTTTTTTCATTATTCTAATGGTTAATTGGTTATTTGGTTAACCGGTTATTTGATTATTTGAGTTAAAAGTTAAAAGTTGAAGGTTGAAAAAGAACTTTCAACTTTGAACATTCAACTTTCAACTAGAGATGTTGCGAGCAACATCTCACTACCCGCAACCGCCCGTTACTTCTTTTTTCTTACGTTTTACAATCGGTTTACCCGCAGCTGCCGGTTTGGCTTTCGGTGCCGGTGCGCCTGCTCCTGCTCTGCTTCTATATTCATCGATAAATTTTTGATAATCAACCAATGGTACTTCATCATCATAGACACCACTGTATATACCGTAATTATCTAATATCTTATCTTTGATATAATCGTATCCGCCTAAAATAACATTAAAATGTCCTTTCTTAAAATGTCCTGCCATCAAAGCCATTAATCTGGCATCGGAAGCATCATTGCCGTAAAGCATCAATACGGCGTCTTTGTCTATTTTTGAAAAATAATCCGAATCAAAAAAATGTTTCATCGGAACATTTATCGCACCCGGAATATGACCAATCGCATACCGATGCGGTGTTCTAATGTCAATAAACTGAACATTTTTTACATTTTTACTGTATAGCAAATCTACCAACTGCGCTCTGCTAATAGCATTTGCCTTACAATTTTGATTCGTTTCTTCTTGCTGAATACCTTGTTGTTGTTTACAAGAACTCATCAGCAAAAGTCCTGTTAATATGATTAATATTTTATTCATGTTCTTATTGGTTAATTGGTTATTTGGTTAACCGGTTACTAGAGTTGAAAGTTACACTTCGACAGGCTCAGTGACCTGAGTTGAAGGTTGAAAAAGAACTTTTAACTTTTAACATTCAACTTTCAACTAGAGATATTGCAAGCAATATCTCTATCCGCAACCTCCGGTTACTTCTTTTTTCTTACGTTTTACAATCGGTTTGCCAGTAGGTGCCGGTTTGGCTTTTTTGGCGCCGCCCGCAACAGGTGTCGCACCGGTGAAATAAACCTGCGCACCTTTTCTAAACAAAAATTGTTTTTCCATTTTGCCGGACATAGCATCGCCAGCCGGCTTTTGCGGATTCAATATGGTGCGATACCATTCATTTAAACCGCCCTTCATAACTTTGTTGCCTTTGTAATCGTAACTACGCAAACGTAACCACGATTGGTCGGCTAAACTGCTTCCGTTTGAAAATAAAACGACGGTATAAACATCAGAGTCAAAATAATCCTTATTACTGTCGTCCATTATTTTTTCTGCCGGAATATTTATTGCACCGTCCAAAGTATATTTCTTGTACTCTTCCGGACTGCGTACATCTATTAACAACAAAGTCGGATCTTTTTCCATAATCATTTTTGCTACTTCATCCGTTGAAATATATCGACCTTTCTTATTAACTTCGTGTAATAATTGTTTTGGCCCGATAATATGTTTTAACGGCTTAATATCAGACATAAATATTGCTATAATACCGCCTAAAAGCAACAATGCCATTATTAAAAATTCTCTTCGTTTCATATTTTTTTATTGGTTAATTGGTTATTTGGTTAACCGGTTATTTGATTTATTGAGTTGAAAGTTACACTTCGACAGGCTCAGTGACCTGAGTTGAAGGTTGAAAGTTTCTTACAAAGAATAATTTATTTCTAAATGATAATCTTAGACTTCATACTTCTAATTTTTCTTTGATTAATTTGTTACTTGATTATCTCAACTTTTAACTTTTAACATTCAACTTTCTACTACAATCCTAAATCATCAATATCACTGTCATCCATTTTTCTTTTCCAACTGTCTTGCCATTTTTGAAAGACCACAAAGGTTACTATCGCAATAATTGTAAACAAAAAGATAAACAAGCCTTCTTTAATGCCTATCCATTGGGCAATATTGACTTTACCCATTTTACCGGAAGTTCTCAATGATTGCCACAAACCGTCATAGGTAAAAATAAATCCGAAAATTCCAAGCAAAACACCACCTATAAATGCCATAGCATCAACTTTTCCGGTAACGGCAGCCGACAGACTGGTACCGGGACAAAAACCACCGATGACAAATCCCAATGCCATAATGATACCGCCTATCAAAGTCGGAATCCAAAATGTTTTAGGATAAAAAGTCAAGGTGATGTCTATCCAACCCATATTGTGTAAGATAAACAAGCCTATTAAACCCGTCAATGCCGCAGTAAAAAATACTTTGATAACTGTGGCGTCATAACCATAAAAAATACCGGCTAATTTTCTTGTATTGGTAAATCCCGAAGCCTCCAATAAAAATCCGAAGCCGATACCTATCAAAGCACCTATCAATAAATTGTATTCGGGATTAAGTAATTCTTGTGGATATAATGGTCCCATAATCTAATTTTTTTTAATCCATAAACTTTTAAAAATAAAGGCGAATATAAATCCGAAGCCGAAAATGGCTACCAAACCTATATAACCCGACAGGGAATTAACCGCCATACCTGACAATACCAATCCGGACGTACAACCACGACCCAACTGTGTACCAATTCCCCACAACAAACCGCCTATCAAGGCTAAATAAAGACGTTTTTTGTTGGTAATATGCGGTGCTTTTCCGATGACAAATTTTAATCGACCGTACAAAGCCGCCGATAAAATAGCTCCGAAAATCACCCCAAACAATTCATACACCAACCAAGTGTGCGTTGGTGCATGACCGGCTGCAACATGTGGTGCCGTATAAGAATTAGCCTGTGCATATTCAGGCGAAACTCCATTGATAACACCGATTGCAACATCTCTGTAACCGCCACTGGAACCGAGTCCTTCACCGGCAAAAAAGTATGCAGCAATAATGAGTAAACCCAACAAAAATCCAGCTACATACGGATTCATATATTTATTTTTCTGTGTATTCATTTTGTACATTTTTTTATATTAAAACGGATATTCTGACATTTGTCCGGCTGCTACCATAATGATACGGAACAATAAACCGCCTATTAATACCAATATAGCCGGCAATGCAGGCGGAATATGTTTCCCGCCTAATTCCAATCCTTCCAAAATAAATGGTAATATCAGACCGAAACCTACAAAAATTACCCAAAAAATAACGGTAAATTCGCCACCTAAAAACAAGTGTGCCGCTTGCTTATAGGCTTCCGGTCCGGCTTGCATGCCCATTATCATATGAATAATAAAAAACAATTCTATCGCTATTAATGCCATATCAATAGTGGACATCAATTTTCGTTCTTTCTTGTTGTTACTCAACCACATAACAAATGCCGAACCTGTAGAAACACCTGAAGTTAAAAATAAAGGTCCCAAAATGGAATTGTTCCAGAGGGGATGCGCATTAAAGGCAGATAACAAAATTCCGGTATATATACCGAGTATTATCGATAAAAACAACAACAGATAAGCGATAGGCTTTCTGTATTTTCTAAAATTCATAATCACAAAACGAGGAATAATCCATTTATGTTCCCAAGTTTTTACCATTCTAGTCGCCCAATCCAATTTTTGCCAACCTCTTTCATGTAAATAGGCTTCAATATCGTCTATATAACTCAAAGGCCATATCAAAGATAAGACGCTGACAACCGCCAAAGTCCAAGCGCCCCAAGACATAGGCGATTCTATACGAAAACTGGTAAACAATTCCAGTACATACAACGGGTGATGTAAATCGTACACCAATAGTAATAAGCCTAATATGACAATCCAAAAAGTAAAGATGGGTGCTATTTTTACGGTAAAAGGCATTTCGTTTTCCTTACCTTTTAGATAATACAAAGTGGCAAATAACAAAATACCGGCTGCCAATCCGCCTAAAAACAGATATATGGCAATGGGACCGCCCCAAATATGTACATGTGGATACAGTCCGTGAATATCTCTAGCTGTTTGAAAAAGTCTTTCTTCCATAACGTCCTATTTTAGATAATAAATTTGCGGTGCCGTTCCGGCTTCCGGTAATAATGTATAATGCTCTCTGCTATTGAGTAATTTGGATATTTCGCTATCCGGATCATCCAAATCGCCAAAGTGCATACAATTGGTCGGACATACCGATACACATGCAGGGTCTAAACCGTCCGCTACGCGGTGGTCACAAAATGTGCATTTGTCCACATAACCATCCGGATGAAAATACCGTGCATCATAAGGACAAGCTTCAATACAAGCACCACAACCGATACATTCGTCGTGGGTTACTTTTACAATGCCGCCTTCAATCACATGACTGGCGCCCGTCGGACAAGTTCTGACACAAGGCGTATCATCACAATGATTACAACGTTGTGATTCGAAGTGCATAAATAAATTGGGATATTCACCGCGAGCTATTTCAATAATCCAATCTCTGGAATAACCCATCGGCACGTTATTTTCCGTTTGACATGCTACAACGCAGTCTCCACAGCCAACACATTTGTTGACTTCTATTGCCATTGCGTATCTCATGATAATGCTTCTTTTTTATGTGGATTTTCAGTTAATATGGTTACGAAATTATTTCGCATACCGGTACCACCCGTTACAGGGTCTTTTTCTATCTTATAAACCATTTCGGAATCGGAAATACCGCGTCCGTAGGTTCTGGACATTTCTTCTGTTTTGCCATTGACAAAAATGCGCCCTTTGTTACCGAAACCGTGAGGCAAAAAGACAGAATCGGGTCTGATGCGTTCCGTAACACGGACCTTGATAGCAAACGAACTGACTTTGCCTTTAACATTTTTCAACCAAACTTCCTGTCCGTTTTCAATACCGTAAATTTTGGCTGCCTTCGGATGTACCCACAAAGCAGGTTCATTTTTTAATTCCCACAAATACGGATTGTTTAAAGTTCTACCAAAGGTATGCATCGGCAAACGACCGTAAATCAATCGTAAGAAACCGGCAGGTGCTTCGCCGTGATCTTTATAAACAGGCATCGGGTCATAGCCCCATTCGGCAAAGTCGGTTGAATATAATTCTATTTTTCCGGTGTTGGTATTGAACCAATATTCTTCGCCGGGTTTTAAATACATCGGGGTTTTTCTTGGGAAATGTTTTACACCTACCTTTTTCAATTCTTCCATAGAACTACCCACTTGTTTCAATTGCCAATCCAAAACTTCTTCAAAATCTTCCCATTCATAAAAATCTTTCAAGCCCAATCTAACGCCGATTTCTCTGGCTATCCACCAACCCGGTTTACTTTCCCATCGCGGTTTAACAGCCGGATAACGCAAAGCTACATTCGGCTGACGGTGGTGAGAAGTTCTCAAATGGTCTAAACGTTCCAAATAAGTTGCTTCGGGTAATACCACATCGGCATAACCGGTAATTTCACTCGGCATCGTATCTACCACTACAATGAAATCTTGATTTTGAAGCGCCCTTTTGACTTTATCTTCCGGCGGAATGGATTGAATGGGATTAGTCGCCGTGATCATCATACCTTTTACTTTGTAAGGTCCTTTGTATTCAGGTAAAGCATGGTCGATAATCTCATTGGTAATACCCATGATTGCCAATTTGTGCTTATCACGCGAAATCGTTTTCCACGACCATTTAGGTTTCGGAAACGGTGGATGCGCTTCTTTCGG
>JALVKK010000051.1 GCA_027033875.1 Flavobacteriales bacterium | reverse complement strand
AGATTAACCCCGAAAGAAGAAGAATTGATGCAAGTGCTTTGGCGTTTGCAAAAGGCATTTGTAAAGGAAATTGTAGCAGCATTACCCGAACCGCGTCCGCATTACAATACGGTTTCGACCATTATTAGAAAAATGGTAGATAAGGGATTTGTCGGTTACGAGAGTTTTGGTAATACGCACCGGTATTATCCGTTGGTGTCAAAAAAAGCTTATACTGAAAATTTTATGCAAAAGGCATTGCTAAATTATTTTGACAATTCTTATAAAAATATGGTCTCGTTTTTTGCCAAAGAGCAAAAAATCAGTGCCGATGAATTGCGTGAAATTATTGAATTGATAGAAAACCAAAATAAGGAGAAATGAATTTAATTTATATTGTAAAAGTTAGTGTTTTAACTGCTGTTTTATGGCTGATATACAAATTTTTACTTCGTAAAGACACTTTTTTCAATACGAAGCGGTTATATTTTATAGCCGGTATGTTCTTGTCATTTTTATTGCCTTTGTGGCGCATTAAAAAAGTTATTCCGGTTGACACAATTTCATTACCTATTCCTATTAATAATTTGCTTACCGGCAATACTGTGGCTATTAGTTTGCCGCAAGGTTTTGATTGGAACAATTTGTTGTATGTTTTGCTCGCGGGAACGGTAATTTTATTGCTTAAAATGTTGATAGACTTAGCCGGTATTTACAGGTTGATTGCGACAGGTATCAAAGAGCAAAAAAACGGATTTGTTTTAGTTAAAGTTGATAAAGATATTTCCCCTTTTTCATTTGGAAAATATATAGTCATTAACCCGAAACAATTTACACCGGAGGAAATGCAAATGGTCATAGCACACGAACAGGTGCATATAAGCGAGAAGCACAGTATCGATGTTTTGTTATCCGTAATTTTTACGGCTTTGCAATGGTATAATCCTTTTGCGTGGCTATGGCGCAATGATTTGATTGAAAATCTCGAATTTATAGCTGATAATCAAGTTGCTAATCGAGTGGAATCACTCAAAGATTATCAATATTTATTGTTAAAAACCGGTGTAGAAAATCCATTGCCGGTTCTTGTTAATAGTTTTTATAAACCCAATTTAAAAAATAGAATTATGATGTTACAACAACAAAAATCACAAAGTATTAAATTATTGAAATTCGGTATTTTACTACCGCTGATTAGCCTCTTTCTTTACGGTTTTAATACCGAAGAGGTATTTGCACAAGATGTGCCTGAACAGCATTATGTTATTAATTCTCATACTACTTCTGAACAATTAGATGATATTGAAAATCAAATCAATAATGAAACGGATGCTTTTAAAGTTCATTTTAGTTCAAGGTGGTATATTGACGGTTTTTTAGTAAATGTTGATGTGGTAACACATTATAAAGGTAAAGGTAACGAAAAAAAAGTGAGAATTCAAGATAAAAAAGGAATTCCAGAAACAGTATTGTACATTCATAACAATGAATTGATTACTTCTCAAAAAAACAAAAGTTTTGCAATATTTGACAAGGGAATGGCAATATATGATAGTGAAACTAAGTCATTTGATATGAATAGTGTTCAAATCAAACATTATAATAAAAACGGCAAAGAAATTCAAAAAAACACAAAAACCGGTATGATTACGTATAAGGATCAAAACTATTTATATGTTAAGACCGGTAAAAAATATCTTTTTTTTGACAAATTAGGTAAAAAAGTTGATGAAAAAATAGCCAAAGCATTATACCAACTGTTAACTGGCGGACAAATGTTTATATTTGATAAAACTGAAAGGGATTTGACAAAAAATCCACCGCTTTATGTTTTGGACGGAAAAATTATTACCAAAAAAGACGTTGAAAAACTTTCGGCTGATAACATAAGTAAAATTACGGTGTTGAAAGGTGATGCGGCCAAAAAGAAATAC
>JALVKK010000050.1 GCA_027033875.1 Flavobacteriales bacterium | reverse complement strand
AACCTGAAATAAGTGACCAACATTTTATCTTACTTGATGCAACAGACAAGGAAGCTGTACGTCAAGCGCTCATCTCACATCAAATAGATGAAGTCTATTTGATGGCGGCTATCTTATCAGCCAATGCCGAAAAAATGCCCGGAAAAGCCTGGCAAATCAATATGCAAGTCTTATTTAATGTCTTGGAATTGGCAAAAGAAGGCTATATCAAAAAACTGTTTTGGCCCAGTTCCATTGCAGTATTCGGACCACACACCCCCCGTATCAATACTCAGCAATACACCGTTATGGATCCCAATACGGTTTACGGTATCAGCAAGTTAGCCGGTGAACGTTGGATAGAATACTATCGCGAACATTACAACGTTGATGTACGCAGTGTGCGTTATCCCGGTATTATCAGTTGGAAAACCATGCCCGGTGGTGGTACTACGGATTATGCCGTCGAAATTTTTCATGAAGCACTTACCAAAGGACACTACACCTCATTTTTAGATGCTCATACCCGACTACCAATGATGTATATGCCCGATGCCATTAGAGCAACAATCCAAATTATGGAAGCTGACAAAGACACCTTGAGTATTCATAACTCTTACAATATTGCCGGTATCAGTTTTACCCCGGAAGAATTGGCTGAGAGCATACGAAAATTGTTACCGGATTTTCATATCTTATACCAGCCGGATTTTCGACAAGCCATAGCGGATTCTTGGCCGGAATCCATCGACGATAATATCGCTCGAAAAGATTGGCAATGGCAACATCAATACGATTTGGAAGCTATGGTAAAAGACATGCTGATGAATTTATCAAAAAAATACCACAAAGAAGCGGATTTAATTTTATAATCAAATCTTATAAACTTTTTATAAATAAATCGGCTGCCGAATGGCAGCCGATTTATTATTAATTTCCGTAAGTCAAACCGATATAATATATACTTCCGACCATTCCCGTTCCGGGTGCCGGTAAGTATTCGGTTCCTAGAATATTGGAACCGCCTATTTTGATTTTGGTACGGTATTTTTTGAGACGATAGCTGATTTGTGCATCTAATACACTGCGAGCCGGTACCATGGCATTGGCAAAGGAAGATTCCCACAAATATTCCGTTTGATATTTATAATCAAGTTTAAAACCTAAACCTTTGTACAATTGATCGTTAGCCAAAGACAGTTTAACCCGATGTTCGGGTGTATTGAATCCGGCTTGAAAATCTTCGCCTTCCGATTCGGAATATTCAAATTTGGCATAATCATAGATTAAACCTATCAAGTAATCGCCCATTTTGTAATTGAAACCGAAATCGGCACCATAAGAGGTAACTGTCGATTTGGCATTGGTATATAATTGAAAAGCTTTGTAAGCACCGCTTAATATAGCCGGCATGGCATTGGGTATATTATCAGTCGTTCCCACTTCACTCGACAATGCCATTACACGGGTTCCGGCACCAAAATTTTTGTAGCTATTGTAATAAACCGCCATATCCAAACTCAAATTTCTTATCAAACTGCCTCGGTATCCGAATTCAATGGTACTGACTTGTTCGGGGCTGATTTTACCTATTTTTACGGGTTCTAAAAACGTCGGGTCATTAGTTTGAGCAAATTTGATAAAAGAACTCAAAGTATAAGCATTGGTATAAGCATCTCGTCCGGTTATTGTTACGGGAAATTCGGTATTGGTATTAGGATCGGTAGCCGTAACGGTTTCTTTGTAACGATCCCAATTGTCGGGCGAAGCGCCTACCAAACTGATAGGTCCCAGATTTAATCCGATATATAAATCTTGAGTTGTCGGATTTCTAAAACCGGTTTGAAAAGACAATCTGAAATTATGTTCTTTGTTTTCACCGGCGGAATATACAGCCGAAAAACGCGGTGAAAAATTACCGTCAAAGTTCTTTTGTTTATCATAACGCAATGAAGTAGCTAATTTTAAGCGCTTATTCATCAATTTTTTACTGACTTGAATATATGCCGCCGATTCATCGATATTGATAGGATCCAAATCGGGATAATCGGTAAAAATGGTTCCTTCGGAATGTAAAGAAAAGCGTCTTAACGATCCGCCGACTTGAATTTCGGCAAAGTTAAGCAAATCTCTAAAATTATAATTTCCTTCTATGTGTTTTAAATTTGTATTGTCAATAAATTTACCACCGGTTTTAAAATCCGGATCATTGATGACTTCGTTGAAAGCTTGATAAAATTCTTTAGTTCCGGGCAAGAAACGGGTCGGTTTTGGTTGTCCTAATGCCATAGTACCATAATCGGCATATTGACGTGCAATTTGATGTGCTTCTGCCTTAGAATATGGTCCATGCGGATCGGGAACGGGAACCCCACCGATAATAGCGGGATAACCGGTAACGTCATCAAACAAAATACCGCTTCGAGCCAAAGAATAACGGGCTAAATAATAAGTAAACCATTCTTTATCGGATAACCATTTACGATTGATATTCCAAGCTGTAAATCTTGTATCATACGAATTTCCGGCATCTTCACCGGTATAATAGCCGCGAATAAACCAATTTGTGTTTTTAACCTCCAATTTGTGTTGGTGTATAAAAAAATCTTTTAAGACATACCGGTTGGCGCCTTGATATATCGTTTGTCCTGTTCCGAAACGGGAGTTCCAGACAAATTCCAATTTGCCGGGTTGACCGCTCGGACGATAATGAAAAGCCACATCGGCTTTTAAACTCTTGGCTTTGTAATCGGTTAAATCTTTTTCGGCATAGCCGGTTCGGGAGATTCTTACTATTTCATCACGATTTAATAAGGCAAGCGGCGTACCGTCAAATACATGATTCATATCAACCGTTGACGCTATCTCATCACCGTAAATATTCATACCGTCATAAGACGGATTGCTTGCCCTACTACCTTTTACGGTCGCATTAAAAGGATCCATATCGATATCCCTCTCGTCAACAGCAAACCAGTCCGTTCCTTTTAAGAATGAAAAATTCACTTTGGCAGCTGCATATTCGCCACCCCAAGCGTAGCGCACACCGAAATCGTTATAAGGATTAGTGCCTGCAGCTTCCTGTTGGGTTACACCGTATTTTACATAAGCACTTAAACCTTTATACGAAAACGGATTTTTACTCCGCATATTCAAAACACCGTTAAACGCATTAGCACCGTAAAGCGCCGAAGCGGCTCCGGGCAATATTTCAACACTTTGTACATCGAGTTCGTTGATACCTATCAAATTGCCCAAGGGAAAATTTAAAGCAGGAGATGTATTGTCCATTCCGTCAATCAATTGTAAAAAACGATTGTTGGAAAAGGTTGCAAAACCACGCGTATTAACCGACTGAAAAGTTAAAGAATTCGTATTCAAATCAACACCTTTCAAATTACTCAATCCGTCATAAAAAGACGGCGCACTCGTACGGCGAATTTCCTTTAAACTCATCCGTTCGATACTTACCGGCGATTCTTTGATTTTTTCTTTACCACGCGACGCCGTTACGACTACATCGTCCAAAAACTCATTGTTTTCTTCCAAAACTATATTTAAAGTTTCCGGTCCGTTCAATTGTCTGGTTACCGGCTTGTAGCCTACAAAAGATATTTCAATGGTTATCGGAAACTCTTTCACATCAATAGAAAAATTACCTTCAAAATCCGTAATGACACCTTGTTGTGTTTCTTTTACATACACATTGGCACCTGCAACGGGATCATTTGCTTGGTCAACAACTCTTCCTTCTAATTTTTGAGCCAATCCGTTAAAGAAAAGACTTAAAAACAAAACTGATAAAATAATTTTTTTCATGGTCATTTATTTTGGTTAATCATTGCAATATATGAAAAAAAATGATAAAAAAACAAAAAGGTTCAATTGATCACAACAATTTGTTGATATCGAAGGTTTTTTTCATTGGATATTTTCAATAAATAAATACCGTTTTTGAGATCTACATTTAACAAAAACTCATTAGTTCGAAAAAATTTTTGTGTCAAAACTTGTTGTCCGTTGACATCAAAGATTTTGACTATATACCATCCGGTATTTGGTGTTGAGATATGAATAGTGTGCCTAACGGGAATCGGAAAAATCTTTATAATATCTGCATTGGTCCTTTCTATATCACCCGAACATTGCATAACCGGCGGATTAAAGTTACTAGGAAAAGATTGTGCTATATCATTGACATCTTGAACCGGAGAAACATTCTCAATAAAAAGTTTTTTTGCAGGGTCAATACCACAAATAACCGGATATGTCGAGATACCGAAATCGGTTACGACGGTAGAAGCACCACCGTCAACACTTACAGCCGGAGCATGGTGTGTATTGCCACCATATTGTTGTTCAAATGCCATAACATCGGCATTATTATGACCACCTACTTCAATCGACAGGCAAAATACATCTCCGGCATTGCAACCGTATTTGTCATAGAAAGCATTAAAAACAGGTATTTTTGCTTGACAAGTACCACAATTTGTCGCAAAAAAATCGATATAAACATATTTGCCTTGATTTAAGATATCATATAATGTATAAGTTTGGCCGTCCGTATCCGTTAGGGTAAAATTGTTTACCGTATCGCCTACATTGTATTGGTTAATTTGTGCAAAAGTGCCAAAACCAATCAAATAAATCGAAATAAAACTAAAAAATTTGGCTCTCATTTTAATAATATGTTAAAGATTAATACACTTTTTTGCAAATATAAATAGATTTGATCAAAAGATTTCCGGTATTGCAGTATTTTTATTTTTACAATTTATCAATAACCTCGCTTTCTATAAGATTATTAACAAAATTATTTGTCAAAAAATCGTAATTTTGACAAAATTCATTTTATGAAATTTACACCGACTTCTTTGCGGGCTAAAATTTTTTTATCGATGATAGGATTGGTCTTTATGGCTTCTATTATGATATTGATAGTTACGGTTTTGCAGTACAAAGAAGAAGCGGAAGACTATCACAAAAAACGTCTGCTTAGAAAAGAAACAGCGGTTAAAGTCCACATAAACAGTATTTTAGAAAATACCAGTTTTGAAATTAAAACCTCCAAACTCAAATATATATTCAAATCAAACGGCAATACACGGGGTTTGTCCAGTATCAGCGAATTGTCTCGTATTCATAAAATGCCGATAAATATATATGATTTGGATGGCAATTTAATCGTTAGTTCTTTGTGGCATATAAAAAGAGAGCAAGATTCCGTAAAACATATTTCGGCTGAAATCATTAAACATATTGATGCAAATCCAGATAAAAGATATATCATCAAACATGAAAGCAAGAACGGTGAATATCAATCCTCATTCAGCTATATTTACAATCCTCAATTTAAGCCTATTGCCATACTGAATTTGCCGTATTTGGCTGACAGCACTTTTTACAAAAAAGAATTGGAAGAGTTTCTCAAAAATTTAGGATTTATATATTTTTTTATGTTTCTACTCGCTATAGTTCTTTCGTATTTTTTATCCCGTTATATTACCAAATCGTTGAATACCGTAAATGATATTTTAAAAAAAATTTCATTTTCAAAAGAAAACAAAAAAATTATTGTTAAAAACCCTAATGAAGAAATCAGTCGGCTAATAGAAACATACAATAACATGGTGGATAAACTGGAAGAAAGTGCCAAAAAACTGGCGCAAACGGAACGCGAAGAAGCATGGCGCAATATGGCACGGCAAGTAGCACATGAAATAAAAAATCCTTTGACCCCGATGCGGTTGAGCATTCAAAGTTTTCAGATGACGTTTAACCCGAAAGCGCCCGGTATCAAACAAAAGTTCAACGAACTGGCTCAAATGTTAATAGAACAAATTGATTTGATGAGCAATATAGCTTCCGCTTTTTCTGA
>JALVKK010000049.1 GCA_027033875.1 Flavobacteriales bacterium | reverse complement strand
TTATAATACATTTCACTTTGAACAGTACCGCTGATTATAGGATCGATTCTATTGGGATCAAAACTGGTTTCATCCAATTGATTTTGTACAAGCATACCTGCTATACCAAATGACAATTTGTTGACATCTGCTCCATTACCGAAGTTAATGTGATGCGCATAAGCTAATTGCAGTCCTTTTTGTGAATGATAGCCATTTCTATCGTTAAATATTATAGCCCCAACGCCGTTTTGCCCTTCTTGTCCCAAATGCGTATTAAAACTGAAAGTTTGTAACATGGGATTGTCAGCTACATCAAACCATTGCATACGTCCGGTTAAACGTATTTTGGCACAACTGCTGGCACCTGCCATTGACGGATGCAATAAATATAAATTATCCGACAAATAATCGTGATAAATAGGAATGCCTTCTTGTGCTGATATTTTATAAGAACCTAATAAAATCACGAATATGTATAATAAGATGTTTTTTTTCATATTGTTGAGGTATAATATTACAAAATTATTAACGCATAAAATTATAAAAAAATTATCATAATAGCCAAATTTATTCTTTAAAAAAAGAATCAACAAATTCATTTTTATCAAATTCTTGCAAATCTTCTACTTTTTCTCCGACTCCGATATATTTAACGGGTATCTGAAATTGGTCGGAAATACCGATAACAACCCCGCCTTTTGCCGTACCGTCCAATTTGGTTACAGCCAGTGCATTTACTTCTGTGGCTTTGGTAAACTGTTTGGCTTGTTCAAAGGCATTTTGTCCGGTTGAACCATCTAAAATCAATAAAATTTCGTGTGGAGCTTCCGGTATAATTTTTTGCATAACTCTTTTGATTTTACTGAGTTCGTTCATCAAATTGATTTTGTTATGCAAACGTCCGGCTGTATCGATTAATACAATATCAATATTATTGGCAACAGCTGATTGCAAGGTATCAAATACAACTGATGCCGGATCACTGCCCATTTTTTGTTTGATGATGGGAATATCAACACGATCAGCCCAAATTTGTAATTGGTCAATAGCAGCAGCTCTAAATGTATCGGCTGCACCGAGCAAGACTTTTTTGCCTTCGGCTTTATATTTATTTGCCAGCTTACCAATGGTTGTTGTTTTCCCGACACCGTTAACGCCTACGACCATAATAACATAAGGTTTAGTCGTATCCGGTGAAAATTTAATGGCATTATTAGTTTCGTTTTCCGATAACAAACCGGCAATTTCTTCACGTAATATTTTGTTGAGTTCGCTAGTGCCGAGATATTTGTCTTTGGCAACACGTTGTTCTATACGCTCAATAATTTTCAAAGTTGTATCGACACCGACATCGGAAGTAATTAAAACTTCTTCCAAGTCATCTAAAACATCATCATCTACTTTTGATTTGCCTGCAACTGCTTTGGATAATTTTGAAAAAAAACTCTTTTTGGACTTTTCCAAACCTTTATCCAGACTTTCTTTTTTGTCTTTAGAAAATATTTTTTTTAACATAAAATTTTACTATAAGTTTGACGAAAATACAATTTTTCAAAACAAATTCCAAAAAAAAATCCAACCTTATATTTAAGATTGGATTGTAGATTTAAAATATGATTCAAATTATTTTTTAAAATAATCTTTTGCTACTGCGGCGTTAACGATCTTCTCTTCAAAGACATACGCTCCTGTCTTAGGTGATTTCTTCATCCGAATCACTTTGGTGAATTTTTTGGAACCCGTTTGTAAGGTTGCTACTGTTTTCTTTGCCATGTCTGAATATTATTTAATTTCTTTGTGTAATGTATGTTTACGCAAAATAGGATTATATTTTTTCAATTCCAATCTTCCCGGGGTGTTTTTTCGGTTTTTGGTCGTGATATATCTCGAAGTACCCGGCATTCCGCTATCTTTGTGTTCGGTGCATTCCAAAATGACTTGCACTCTGTTGCCTTTTGTTTTCTTTGCCATCTTACTCTATATTTATACGTTTCTTTTTAAATAGCCTTTTGCTTTTGCTTCTTTGATAGCAGCAGCAACGCCTTTTTTGTCAATAATTTTCAATCCTGCCTTAGAAACTTTTAAGGTTACCCAACGATCTTCTTCGGGAATATAAAATCTCTTTTTAAAAAGATTGATATCAAATCTTCTTTTGGTTTTATTGTGTGCATGAGAAACATTATTTCCCATCATCACTTTCTTTCCTGTAATTTCACAAACTCTCGACATCTCGCTATATTTTTATCTTATTCAAAAGTGAGTGCAAATTTATAAATTATTTTTTATTTGACAAATATTTTAATCTTTATTTTTGTCAAAAATATTTTATTGAATTTCAGTCCGCTTTACAATACTTGTTTATAGTATTTTATAACCGACTACAAAGCCTAATCCGCCGTAATCATCAGGACTGTAATTTATTTGAAAAAATAAAAAATTCCAATCCCCTCGAACACCAAAATCTAATTTTGCACGACTAAATGAATTGTTAATATGCAAAGGATTATCAACATCTTGACCTACGACAGAACCCGTTCCGCTCGGGTCGGCAACATAAACCGGATAAGTGCCTTCCAATTTAATACTTGAACTGCCTAAATTGTATCCGCTGCCGGCAAATATATCTATATGTTTGCTAAGATTATAATCAAAGTATGCTGCAAAATTAACACTTGTATAACCAATATTTACTTCTTGATTATCATAAGGTCCGGTCATTTGACCGGTCGGCGTAACCGGCGATGTAATACCATCGGGTTTTATTTCCAAATGCGAATTTCCATGCAAGTAAGCACCGCTGCCCTGCAAACTTATACCGTAAGATTTACCTTGTAAAGTTTTGATAAACATAGCTAAATCTTGTTGAACACTAAGCCCCAACATCCCTACTTTAATATCTGAATCGGGAACGGAAATGAATGGAATAAAATTAAACGACAAATTTGTATATTTTAATCGTAAAGTAGCACCTGCAAAAGGTAGCGGTACAGCAGATTTTTGACTGCCGGACGGCATCTCGAATTCAATTAATGGTTGTCCCAGTAAGTTTTTGGCTTTTGAAATCAAAGTAATTGTTTTTAACGAATCGCCAAAAACTGTCTGAGCCATGTTTTTACCGGCTTCTTTGGGTTCAAAATTTTTTAATCCGATTGCACTTACATCAAATATCCAATCTTTTTGTGGGATATTGATGTATGCAAATTTTATATTGACTTCAAGATTATACGCATCGTCTCTTTTTATTCTTGTATAATTCACATCGGATAAGCCGAATACAACAGCCTTATTTAGAGGTTTGATATAGGCTTCTACCAATTTGCTGCCGTCATCCAGCCCGCCTTGAATTAAAGCGCCGGTATCAACCAAGTGTTGACTGTATAATTCAATACTAAATATGATTATAAATAAAGTGATTATGTTTTTCATCGGTATATTTTTAATGATGCAAAATTATTAAATTTTTAGTAAACTGAGTTTAGTTGTAAATTGTTATACATTGTAAAAAAATATATACATTATACAAAGAAAATTTGTTTAAAAGTAATTTTATGTCAGATAATAGACTTCGTATTTTCGGTTAAATTCATTTTTGTACGAATCACTGATAGTGATATTTTCTCCTAAGACCTTAATTTTTTTTTTATTAATCCGACCTTCAAAAGAAGGCGGTTTCAGATTAATAATATAGTGATCATTGACTCTGACAAAATTATCCGGCAAATTTTCACTTAATTTTTTTAAAGATGTTTTTAAAAAGTATAATTTATGGTCGCGGGTAATCAGCCAAATATAATTTTTTCGAAATTCACTACTGTATTCTTTTAGAAATTTAATGTCTCCGGTAAAAAAAGCAATCGCATCAAATGAAATGTTTTTTCTGCTTAAATCATTATCGCTCAAACTTTTAATAATATCTAAATAATTAACCAATACCTCAATACCTAACTTTTTGTTAGATTTGACATTTTGTTTGTCTTTATTATTTTGCAGTGCCGTATAAATAGCCCGTTTCAATTCGTTGGCATTGATACGGGGTTTTGTTTTGACCAAATACTGCTCGTGGTGGGTTTCAAGGGCTTTGGCAAAAAACATTTCGTTGTCAAAGTCGGTTACATAAATAAAAGGAATATGGTAATCGTTATAAAGCATTTTGCCTAAATCAATACCGGTCAAATCGCCTTGCAATTTGATATCCAAAAGAACCAAATCGGGGCGACGTTCTGCTATTCGTTGCAAAGCTTCTCCAACGCTTGGCGTATATTCACCGACTTCAAAGGCTTCTTTGGTCAAGATTTTTTTCATCCGGCGGTACAAGACAGCTTCGTCTTCTACAATTAAAATGTATTCGGTCAATTTTGTGTATTTTATTATTTTTTTCAATCAAAATTACTTATTTTTTCCTGATTATTTATTTTTTCAATCCATATTATATAAAATATGTAATACTTTTTTGTCTTTTATATTTTTTTGGGAATATATTTAAATAAAATAAAATATATACACCTTACCGTTTAAAGAAACAACGGTTTTTTTTGATATTTAATGATAAAATTATACCGATTTTCGTGTTTATTAAAACACCAAATTTAATCCGCCTAATACATTAAAACCCGCTTGCGAAAAATAATAGGCGTCGTCGCCCCACATATAGCCGTTTGATGCATATTTCTTGTTAAAAATATTGTTCAATTTCAAGGTGATCACGGCATTATTAAACCATTTATTAGCACCTGTCCGGTAAGTTATCAATAAATTTTCGACCCAATAAGCATCTAACTTTGAAGCGATAATATTGCGATTGTCCAAATACTGACTGCCGACATATTTTGTAATAGCCTGTAATTTAAGATTTTGAACCGGTTTGTAGGTTAATATGGCTGCGCTGACTACCTCAGGTGAATAAGCTATTTTTGTGTTTTCGTAATTTTTTTTCTGTCCGTTTTCATTAGTAATATATTCTTTGTTTCGGTTGTCACTCAAGGACAGGTTGCCTTCAAAACGGAATTTGTCATTTAATCCATAACCTACTTGTGTTTCAAAACCTATACGGTGACTTTCGCCGATATTCTCGCGAATAGGGTCTCCAACATCGGTAATTTTACCGCTCAATACCAATTGGTCTTTGTATAACATTGCGTATAAGTTGACTTCTGCACTAATTTTATTTGCTTTGTATTTCCAGCCGGCTTCTATATCGTTTAGAATTTCAGGTTTCGGTTTATCAACAACAGCATTTTGATAATCATCACGATTAGGCTCTCGATGAGTTTGTGCTACTGATAAATAAAGATCGTTTGAGGTATTTAAGTCATAATACAGTCCGATTTTCGGATTGATAAAAAACAAATCGTCAGATAATTGCCAAGGGCTTTGCCATGCAATCGTACCGTCAACATTGTAATTGATTTTTCTAAACTGTATATCGGTAAAGAGTTTGAAGTGTTTATTTATTTGATAAACAACTTTGGCAAATCCGTTGATAGATTTTTTAACGCCGGTGTTGCGGTAATATTCGTGGTGTATTTTGCTGTCGGAGGCATATTGTGCCCAAATCACACGTCCGAAATGTCTGCCATCGTATTCGTTGGCAGCCAATCCGAAAATGTAACGCCCTACACCGGTGAGGTATTCCAACGAAGCAACTGCACCGTAAAAGTCGTTATCCAACCACTTGCGACGAATTAAGTCGGTTTTGTCAATGGTTTGCCCGTTGATAACAATAGGGGTAAAACCGTAATCAGCAAAATCTTCTTCTTGGTTGTATTCTTCATAATACCCGCGACCGTAAGTGTAATGCGTAGCTAAATTCAGTTTTAAATTATTGCTGAATTTATGACTGTAATGCAATTGATAATGGTCTTGCCGGTAATTGTCAACCTGATTGT
>JALVKK010000048.1 GCA_027033875.1 Flavobacteriales bacterium | reverse complement strand
TCTGTTAGAGAAAGTCTCACGGGCATAAGAAAATGCCGTTTGTGAAGATTGATTCCCAAGGTCAATATTGACCCCGCTTTGTTTTTGCATCTTTTGATACTTATTCAGTTTAGTGCAAAAATATTCTATATTTTAAAAGTTGCTACATTTATAACAAAAATCTTTTTAACAATATTTTGGAAGTTATTAACAGAGATACATTAGTGGAAAGTTTGTAATGTTTGTAATGTTTGTAATGTTTGTAATGTTGAAGTTTTGTTGTGAGTAGCAAGTAGTTAGTATCAAGTAAGATGAGGGAAAATAACAAATAACAAAATACAAGACGAGAATTTTAAAATTTTCAGCATATTTATAGCGAGTATTTTGAAATTTTTTGTAAATTTATTATGGGTTTGCCATACAAATTTATTGTATCGGGTTCGGGTAGTTTGGAGATAAAAGCCAAACTCAAAGAAAGTCTTGCAGGCAGGAAAAAACAATTTGTATTGCATCCGGTAAGTTTTAAGGAGTTGGTCGATTATCGTACGGAATATGAATTTTCTGACAGATTAAAAGAATTTTTGAAAGTAGAAATCCGGAGAGCTTATGACCTGTTGGTTGAATATCTGAATTTCGGTGGTTATCCAAAGATTGTTTTAAGCCGGGATTTGAAAGAAAAAAATGATTATTTTGATGAGATAACACAGGCTTATTTTGAGCGCGATTTGAATTATTTACTCAATTTTGATTCGCCGCAGGTTTATACTTTGATGTTGAAAGTTTTGGCTTCACATGTTGGTAAGATTCTGAATTATAACCAATTGTCGCAAATATTAAATCTCAATATTTATAAAGTCAAGAAACTTTTATGGTTTGCCGGGCAAACATTTATCATACATCTGCAAACGCCATTTTACAGAAACCGTCTCAAAGAGTTACGCCGATCACCAGTTGTGTATTTTGAGGATATCGGATTAGCCGCCTATGCCAATAGAACAATGGGCAATATGTTTGAACCGGAAGACCTCGCTTTTACGTTCCAAAATTTTGTTTTTCAAAAGCTAAAAGATTATTGTGATAAAAATCATTTTGTATTACACTATTGGCGTACAAGCGATGGTGCCGAAGTTGATTTTGTCATAAATACAGGATTGAAAGTAGTACCTATAGAAGTTAAATTTAATCACCTGAAAAAGCCTGTCTATGGCAAAAGTTTACTGAGTTTTATTAGAACTTACAAACCGGAAAATGCTTATATCATTAACCTGAATATGGACAAGACAATAAAAATTGAAGATACCTGTATTCACTTTGTGCCGTGGTATGAGATAGTTTTTAACCTTAAAGCCCTTATACAACTTTAATTTTATTTAATATTTTTGAATAAACACTACCTCAAATCCGTTTAGTATTACCAAGATACATCTAACTTAATATTTTCTGAAAAAATCGTAAATTTGACTTATCAAAACAAAAACACATGCAACGAATACTGCTTTTATTGTTGCTTTTATTTTACTTCTCGCAAGTTAACGGACAGTTGACAGACTTGACAAGCCAATTGCCCGAAGCCAATTTTTATCACCTGAAAATGCCCGAAGGTGTCGAACAAAATTCTATCGGTTCCATTGCCAAAGACAGTATCGGGCAAATGTGGTTTGCTACAACGGATGGACTGATTCGCTACGATGCCAAAAAATTGTTTGTTTACAAAAATGACGTAAAAAATCCGCATACCATCGGAAGCAATAATGTCAAAAAAGTTTATAAAGATAAAAAAGGCAGGTTATGGATTGCTACTACCAAAGGTTTGTTTCAATATCGATTTGACACGGATGATTTTATATTGCTACCCGACGCTTTTAAAGACGAACATATCGACAATATTTTAATGGACAATTCGGGCAACTTATGGATGAATAACTCGCTTAAAAGTCTTTTGTACAAGTATAATCCTGATAAGGATACTTTTAAAATTTTTCGTTTTGACAAGCATATCAATACATACCGGATTTTGAATTTTACCATCGATGACAAAGGACTTATGTATATCACTACAACCGGAAACATTTTTATTAAATTCGACACGAAAACCGAAAAATCGGAAACCGTTCAAATATTTGACGACAAAGAATTTTCACAATTGCCGAAAATTAAGAATTATGCACCTACGGTTTGTATAGACCATGAAAATCATGTTTGGATTGGCACCAATTTCGGATTTCTGGTAAAATATTCTCCCGAAACAGGCAAAAAAGAACGCTTGTATTTTCGTAAAAATTTAGCCCCGCGCGGACACTGGTACACGACACAAGTTTTTGAGGACAAAGAACATAATTTATGGATAGGCACTTGGTTTGACGGTGTTTATAAAATTTTTCCAGACCGAAAAACCATGATTCATATCCTTCCCGATGCCGAAAATCCTGTTTCGCTTTCCAATGACATTGTCAAAAGTATTTATCAAGACGAAGCCGGATATATATGGCTCGGAACCGAATTCGCCGGTGTCAATATCATCAAAAAGAACCGTAAATTTTTCGTATTACCCGGTAAAAATAACCGGACATTTCCCAATCGCCCGTTTTATGCGGTGGTTGCAGACTCTAACAGAATTTGGTTAGGCACGGATGCCGGCGGATTATTTTATATTGACCGGCATAAAAACAATTTGCTACTACCGGCAAAAGAAGTCAAAATGGAAGCCGGTCGCATTTTTAGTTTAGCTTTTGATTCCAAATACATGCTTTGGATAGGCACTGAAAACGGGGCTTATGTTTACAATACAAAAACCCGTAAAACAAAGCATTTTGATTGGAAATCCGATACGGGAATCGGGATAAAAAATGTTATTTACTTTTGCGAAGATCAAGATAAAAATATGTGGATAGGAGGTATTTATCGCGGATTGACCCGGTATGATCCGGCGAAGAAAAAATTTTACCGCTATATGCACGATGACGACGACCCGAAAAGTTTGAGTAACAATTATGTTTCGAGTATTTTTTGCGATAAAAATAACCGGATTTGGATTGGTACTAGTGAAGGTTTAAACAAATTTAACCGGAAAACCGGAAATTTTACCCTTTTTAAAACCGGAAAAGATACCATACATTCTTTACATTCCGACCAAATTAACAGTTTGACCGGCAACGAACAACATTTATATATTGGTACGAAAGGCGGCGGATTAAATATTTACGATTTTGACAAAAAAGAATTTACTTATTTCGATAAAAAAAACGGCATACCTTCGGATAACATACGGGGAATTGTGTATAGAAAACCGGACGAAATTTGGTTGACGACGCCTTATCATATTGTCAAGTTTAATCCAAAAAATGGACAAAAAGTGATTTATTCCGCTTCCGACGGCTTGCAAAATAATATGTATATTCCGGACTATGGTAATCAAAAATTGGAGTTTTTAGAAACCTTTAAGTATCAAGACCAATCGGGATATATTTACTTTGGAGGGATAGGCGGGTTTGTCTATTTCCACCCTGACAAATTGCCTCAAAACCACTACAAAGCACCGGTAATCATATCCGAAATGTCTGTAAACGGTAAAACCTTTTCTCTTCCAAAAAATGGTTCCATTCGTTTAAAACCCGACCAAAATCATCTCAAATTTGACATCAGTATCTTAAATTTTATTCAACCCGATAAAAATCAATACGCTTACAAATTAGAACCTTACGATAAAAATTGGCATTATGCCGGGACGCATTCAGAAGCGGAATATTATAATTTACCGCACGGCTCCTACAAATTTTACTACAAAGCCGCCAATAATGACGGCGTTTGGAACGAAGGAAAGCTGCCGTTACAAATTGTAATTCGTCCCCGTTTTTATCAAACCGGTTGGTTTTACGTCGTTTTGAGTAGTCTTGTTTTGTTGATTATAGGTGGATTTATGGCTTATAAATGGTATCTTCGACGCGAATTGGAACGAAAACGTAAATTGTTTAAATATGCCCAATCAAATTTGAGCAAGGAAGATGCCGATAAAATCAATAACAACCTGAAAGATTACCTTAAAAATAACGAAGTTTATTTGGAACCGGACTTGTCAATACAACGATTAGCTAAATTAATCGGGACCAAACCCAACTACTTATCGCAAGTCATCAACCAGTATTACAACAAACATTTCCGTGATTTTATCAATTCGTATCGTATTGAAAAAGCCAAAGAATTGTTGCAAAATACGGATTTAATTATTGAAGCTATTGCCTACGACACCGGTTTTAACAGCACTTCCACATTTTATACCGCCTTTAAAAAAGAAACCGGCATGACGCCTAAAAAATTCAGAAAACAAATTAACTTGTAGAGATGCCCAAATTAGGCATCTCTACAAGTTATTTCAATACATCCACCCACAAAGGATTATTTTCATTGACCAACTCTATCAGCAACGCTTTTGGAAATGATTCCAATTCCTTATACCGGCAACTCGCTTCTTCGGAATTGTCATATTCCTCATAATATACCAACCTGCATTTTTTTTTTGCTTGCGCAGAAACCAATTTCATCCGCCGTCCCATATCAACGGTAACACCGGTGAAAACATCTTTTTTATCATCGGAAAATGCTATGTACACGAAGTATTTCACAACCTGTCAAAAATTTATGGTAAGATTTGTCTTTAAAGGGATAAGCGTTCCGGAAGCGGTTTTACCGGCAAAAATATATCTGTACACTTTGCCTTTTGAAACTTGTTTATCTAAAAAAATCGTGTCTTTATTGGCAAAGCTTTTTATCATTTTTTTAAACTGATTTCCTTCTTGTTTATACAAAATAATTTGTTGAATTTGCGTATCCGACAAAGCTTTCCACTGCAACCGTACTTGATTTTTTTCTTTTTTCGTATCTACAACCAATTTGATATGAGGCGGTAATATCTGCACCGAATTTTTAGAAGCAAACGGACTTTCTTTGCCATCTGCTCCTACACTTTTTATGGCAAACACATAGGTGCCGGGGGCATAATTTTCGGGGTCGTCATAGTAAGTCAAACCGGCAGGGATATCGGTTTTGGTTATCAATTTTTTTTCGGGTTTTTCCATGTAAATCCTGTACGCTTTGACGTTTGATTTTTCGGGAATAGTCCACAAAAATTTAATTTGATTATCCGAAACTTTTACAATGTCAAAATCAGGTGGCGGTACGGTTTTGTATTTAGGCGTAAAATAGGCCGTTACCGTATCGGAAGCTTTACTCGGTACGTAGGCATCGCTGTAATTGACCACATAATATGTCGCTCTTTTTATATCCGGCATATCTGTCAGCCGGTCGGTAAAAGATTCTTTGAGCGATGCGGAAGTCTGCATCTCGTGGAGCGGATGAAATCCCATATCATTGATAGACCTGTAAACGCGATAACCGGATAAATTTTTACCGGCGTTTTGCCAAGATAACACCACTTTATCTTCTTCTTGTTTTAAACTTAAATTTTGAGGCGGAACAGCTTGTGATTTATACAAAGTATAAGAAGGCACCGGCACACTCGGATATTGATAACCGAAAAAGTCGGCGATAATCAAAAAATAAAAATAATTGTGATTGGACAGCGGTACATGATCAACATATTCCGTAGCGTCACCCGGTAAATCCGCCACTTTAATGTAACCTGTTTTATGCTTATCACTTCGCATCAAAGTCAATTTTCTGACCGAGAAATTGTAGTTTAACCGCCAAGTAATTTTAATGCTTTTTTTATCCGTTAATCCTACGGCATCCATTTTTTTTACGGTAGGCGGGTCAATCATGCCCAAATTGTGTGCATAAGCCGCAGCGGAAGTCAAACTGTCGCCTTTTTCGGGTTTAATTTTGATATAATATTGAAACATACCTTTTTTTACCAGCGTTGTATCTTCTACAAGGTATAGGATTGTATCTTTTTTGTAGGTCAGTAAAAGCTGACGGGT
>JALVKK010000047.1 GCA_027033875.1 Flavobacteriales bacterium | reverse complement strand
TTTTATGGAGTTTGTCATCGTGTCAAAACGAAACCAAGCAAACCCCTGAAAAATCTGAAAACAAACAAGAAACCGCAGGATTAAATTTGAAATTTATGGATACGACTGTCAGACCGCAAGATGATTTTTATAATTATGTCAACGGCCAATGGATGAAGCAAACCAAAATTCCCTCCGACCGTAGCCGTTGGGGTAGTTTTGACGAATTGCGTAAAAAAACCGATCAAAATACCTTGAAACTCTTAAAAGAAGCCCGAAAGGACAGCAAATACGCCAAAGGTTCAGACGAACGAAAAGCTTTGGATTATTTTGCTTCTATCATCGATACGCTTACTAGAAACAAAATCGGGATAAATGTTTTTGAACCTTATCTGGCACAAATAGATAAAATAAAATCCAAAGCGGATATAGCCGAATTTATGCAAACTTACGAACCGGTTTTGAATTCTGCTTTTTTCGGTATCAATGTACACGCCGATATGAAAGACAGTAACAGGAATATCTTATATGTTCACCCTGCCGGTTTCGGATTACCGGAACGTGATTATTATGTGGCTACAGATGATGATTCAAAAAAAATAAGAAAACAATACAAGGAACATATAGCGCGTATGTTTAAATATTTGGGTAAAACAGATGCCGAAATTGCCAAAGCATCGGAAAATATTTTAAACATTGAAACTTCTTTGTCCGAAGCTAAATTAACCAAAGAAGCACGTCGCAAGCCTGAAAATGTCTATCACCCGATGTCGGTGGACGAATTGCAAAAATTAATGCCTGATTTTGATATTAAAAAATTCTTAATAGCTTTAAATATCAATGTTGACAGACTGATTGTTATGCAACCGAAATACATGAAAAAGTTTAGTCAAGTATTTAATAATCAATCGGTTGATGCGATAAAAGATTATTTAACTTGGAACACGTTCCGGGGTGTGGCAGATAAATTATCGACAGAAATATCTGATGCCAATTGGGAATTTTACGGCAAGACATTGGATGGACAACCCGAACGTAAGTCTTTGGATGAAAGGGCTTTATCAACTGTCAATTGGTCCATAGGTGAAGCTGTTGGCAAAATATATGTCGATAAGATGTTTCCGCCTCAAGCCAAAGCCAAAGCCAAAGAAATGATAACGTATTTGCAAAAAGCCTATAAAGAACGTATTGCCAAACTGCCTTGGATGAGCGATGCAACCAAGCAAAAAGCTATCCACAAGGTAGAAAGTTTGCAAATCAAAATCGGTTATCCCGACAAATGGAAAGATTACAGCAAATTGCAAATCAAATCACCGGAAGAAGGCGGTACGTATTTTGAAAACAGTTTAGCGGTCAGTCGTTGGCATTTTGACGAGATGCTGGACAAATTGTCAAAACCCGTCGATAAAACCGAATGGGGTATGCCCCCGCAAATTGTCAATGCCTATTATAATCCGTCTTATAACGAAATTGTTTTTCCCGCCGCTATTTTGCAAGCACCCTTTTACGATTATCGCGCTGACGAAGCTGTAAATTACGGTGGTATGGGCGCTGTTATCGGACACGAAATTTCACATGGTTTTGACGATCAAGGTGCCAAGTTTAATGCAGAAGGTAATTTTGAAAACTGGTGGAATGAAAAAGATTTTGAACAATTTAACAAGTTGGTTAAAAAATTAGCCGATCAATACAGCAAAATTGAAGTATTGCCGGGTGTATTTGTCAACGGTGAATTTACGTCCGGAGAAAATATCGGCGATTTGGGTGGTGTCAATGCGGCCTTAACGGCATTGGATTTATACTACAAAGACCACCAAAAACCGGGAAAAATCCAAGGTTTTACGCCGGAACAACGCTTTTTTATGTCATGGGCGACTGTTTGGCGTACCAAATCACGTGAAGAAGCCCTGAAAAAACAAATCAAAACCGACCCGCACAGTCCGGGACAAGTACGTGCCGTGCAACC
>JALVKK010000046.1 GCA_027033875.1 Flavobacteriales bacterium | reverse complement strand
AATTGAGGTATTATTATTCATTTCAGATTTCAGATTTCAGATTTCAGATTTTATGTTTTAACGGTTATTTTTTTGCGATGAAGGAGCAAAGAATGTGCCGAGTGTATATTTTTTTAACCACAGAGTATCACAGAGTAATACACAGAGTCTCTCAGAGTTGCTTTTATGCTGTCATTGTTAATTATACATTTTTAAATTTTCATTCTCAATTAGGTTACTGAGTGTTCTTTGCGACATAGGAGCAAAGAATGTGCCGAAGTAACCGTCAGCTACGGCTTGACTGCACACTGCAATATACAATCTTCACAAATATCCAATTCGCCGTTCAGCCGTTTTTTGATCAAATCTTTGGTTGGTTCAATCAATTCATTGAGTTTTATAGTATCGATAATTTCTCCTGCAAAGGCGTATAATTGCAACAATTGCGCATCGCGTTTACTGATACCGCGTTGACGTATATAAAACAAAGCTTCTTCGTCAATTTGTCCGGTAGTGGAACCGTGACTGCAACTGACATCATCGGCATAAATCTCTAAAAAAGGTTGCGAACTGATACGGGCTTTGTCTGTCAGCAATATATTATCGTTTTTTTGATAGGCATTGGTTTGTTGTGCATCTTTTTTGACTAAAATCTGTCCGTTAAAAAAACCTTTGGCACTATCGTCCAATATACCTTTAAATTTCTGATTGCTGTAACTCTCTCCGGTTGAATGCGAAACAAAAATCACGTTATCCGTTTGTTGCTTTTTGTCAGACAGATACAATCCGTACAAATCAACCTTGACATTTGTACCGGTAATATCGGCATGCTGTTCGTTGCGGAGCAATTTGCCGTTTAACTCAAAAAAATTGGTGTAGAGTTGCCCACCCGTTTCTATTTGATAAAAACTATTGCTAAATAAAGCGGATATATTGTTGATATTCTGATATTTATACCAATTTATCCGTGATTTTTCTTTAATAAATACTTCCGATACAAAGCTCGCAAAATGACTGCGGTGCATATTGGAATCATCACATTGAATGATGTCAATTTGTGCGTGTTCTTCTACAATGATTAAATTACGTACGTTGATAAGCGCATCAACCTTAGCATCTAATTTGTGAGTTAATTGTAATCTGAAATTTTTGACATTTTTAGGGACATAAACAAATAATCCGTCAGCAAACAATGTCGTGTTTAGCAAGTTTAAGGGATTATCCGATTTTTTTACCAGCCTGTTAAAATAAGTTTTTACTAAATCGGGGTGTCGCGTAATGGCTTCTTGTAAACTACCAATGATGATACCGTTGTTTAATACTTCCAAATCATTATGACCTACAAAAAAACCGTTGATAAGATTGACATTGTAGGTTTCCAAATCCGGCACCAAGCAGGTGTCAATCAGATTGTTTTGATCAATGACTTTATTAAATCCGGGATGATAGTAGCGGTTAACAAACTCTTTCAAGTTGGTTTTTTGCCATTTCTCATCTTTAAGTGTCGGCAATCCTTTTTGCTGAAACTTTTGAAAAGCACCTTGCTTGTCCGCTACAACAAAATCAGGGAAATTCTGCCACAGTTGTTCTTGGTTTTGGCTTATATGTGATATGATATTTTCTTGTAATTTCATTTTTTATTGATGAGTTGATGATATATTGTACTTCATAGAATACTTTGGTTTCAGATGATAGTTTACTGCTTCATACTAGATTCCTGCTTTTAATTTGATGAATTGAGACGTAGGTCACTGAGTGATCCCGATGACAATCGGGATTGTACCGAAGTGCCGGGTTATAAATTGATGATTTATTGTGCTTCATAGAATATTTTTGTTTTTTGATGCATACTTACTACTTCATAGAAATCCCTGCTTGTAAATTGAGGAATGAGGATATTATTGATTTCAGATTTGCGATTTCTGATTTCAGATTTGCGATTTGTCAGACCTTTTACTAAAACGTCTCT
>JALVKK010000045.1 GCA_027033875.1 Flavobacteriales bacterium | reverse complement strand
ATTCTTCGAGAGTTTTTTCGGTAAAAACTGCAAAATGCGATTTTTCAAATTCTTCAAAGACAGACGGATTTATTTGCGCTCCGCAATAAGGACAAAATTCTGTTTCTTTTTCAATATAATTGTCACAAGAATTACATTTTACCCTATATATATTATCATTAAATGTATAATCGTTTATTTCTTTTATAACATCAGTATGTTTAATTCCGAAACCGACATTATCAGCTTGTGTAAATTTGGAAGTTGTTACCGCTACCAAATAACCGTCTTCGTCTAACATAGGACCACCTGAATTGCCCGGATTTACCGCAGCATCAGTTTGCACGTAATTTTTACCGTTCATCGGTTGATTGGCGGATGATATTATTCCTTCTGTAACGGTAAAAGGCATTCCAAACGGAAATCCGTTGATATATACCTTTTGCATATTCTCAACACTTCTATTCGCATCTAACAAAATGGTTCCGGGTTTATCTTTTAAATCCTCTACATTTAAAATAGCTAAATCAACTTCCGGATTAACCATCACAACATTTGCCAAATACCGATTCATATTGTGATCTTCAACGGCAACGGTCTTACTACCTTCCACTACGTGATAATTAGTGATCAGAAAATCGTGTCCAGCTACCTTAAATCCTGTTCCGCTGCCACCTGAAGTTATAATTTTGTATATGGAATTTTTGTATTTATTCATTTAATTAAATAATTTTGAAAAAAAACCTTTGTCTTTTTTTTCTTCTTTTTGATTAATTTTCGCCTTTTGCATTTTATAAAAAAGGTCAATCAATATCGGTGCTGCCTCTTCGGGTTCTAATCCTGAAACCTTTTCAAGAACGTCATAAATGGCATTTATATAACTATCTTCCAAATTATAATCGTAAATCAGACGTAAAAATAAATATTGTAAATAATAGGATACATTAAAAAATCTTTCATTTTTTTCGTCGTCTTGTACACTTTTCAAACTTTTGTTTAATCTATCCGAAATAATCTGTTCATTACTACGCCAACGCAAAGATATTAATTGATCAGCGTGATAAATGTTTTTCATAATTTCATCACGTGATTTTTTCAATAATTTTTTCATAAAATTCACACCTTTGTCCACACGATAATTAAAATCTATATCGGTATCGGTCATCAACGAGATAATATAAATTAAATCTGAACGCAACTTACCGTTTACATAGGGCATATTAGATATTTTGAGATAAGAAATAATCAAAATATCCCAAACAAATTCGTCCCAACGTTTTTCTTTAAAAAGTTCGGTATATTTTTTATAATCTTCAAAAATATCACTTATTTGTTGCCAAACAACATCTTTTTCTTTTGGTTTTAATTCTGTATATTTTGTTTTTTGAATAAACTCAGCTTGATAATTTTCGATAAATTCATCATCAAATTTATCAGCAAAAAGCGCCACGTTTCTAACAATGTCATACACTTTATTAGGTTGAGCTAAATCTATGGACATTTTATATTCAAAAAACAATTCATCATTTTTCAAATATATTTGTGCCAATCGTAAAGGTGAAAAGTTTACTTCGGCAACTCTACGCAACAAGGCAACGCGATTGGTTTGAGTTCCTATACGCAAGAATGGCGCATTGATGTAAAAAGTTGAATCGGTAATTTTGATATGAATTTCGGCTGAACCTTGCATTTGCACTATTTCTATATCGCCTTCAGTACTACGTTCATCTATCAAATTGGAATTAATATACTTAATAACATTAATAACTGACTCTTTATATTTTTTTTCATCAAAAGTATCAAGGGCTTTGTCCCAATAAGCAATTTTACTGACAGGATCATCAATTTTGGCAATAGGTCTGTTATATTTGGGTAGTATGTTTTCTGTCATAATTATAGTAAATCGGTTAGAATTCTCATCTCTGTTCAACTCAATTTCCCCATTAACATCGCATCAATTGCTTTTGTAGCAGC
>JALVKK010000044.1:11720-16691 GCA_027033875.1 Flavobacteriales bacterium | reverse complement strand
AGGAAACCAAAAAAGTATTTTACGATAAATTGACCTTCATTTATCTTGAAATGCCAAAGTTCAACAAAACAGAGAAAGAACTGGAAACCCGATTTGATAAATGGATGTTTGTGCTTAAAAATTTACCTAAACTTGAAAGAATACCGGTTGCATTAAAAGAAAAAATATTCTTAAAATTGTTTGAAACAGCGGAAATAGCAAAACTCAAACCAAATGAATATAAACAATACGAAGCGAGTGTGAATGCTTATCGAGATATTTTTAATATAAAAAATACCTATCTTGAAAAAGGAAAGATTGAAGGAAAGATTGAAGGAAAGATTGAAGTTGCAAAAAATGGATTAAAAGAAGGATTATCGATAGATATAATAATGAAATTAACAGGATTAACAGAAAACGAAATAAAAAAATTGAAAAATGAATAATAAATACTAACATATTTCGCTTCACTTGCGCCCGGCGGTTTACCGTTTGATTCTGACAGAAAAATTACCATAAGAAGCGAAAATATTGACACACTTTATTATTTAACCGTTAGACCGGATTCGGACATGCTTTTGTATTTTAAATATTTTACAAACACAAATGCTTGTTCGGTATGTTATAAAACGTTTGATATACATACCAACACAAATGACACTATACCGGTCTCTTACACCATTGATTGCAACACGTTTTAGTTTGAAAAACAGATTATTTTTTAGGTAAAATAGCAGCTTTGATGTTATAGATTTTTTTTATATTTGTTTCAAAAGTAAGTTTCATGTCAGAAAAAATAAAAGTAAGAACCATGGCGGAACTCGCTGCCGAAGGCAAGGAACCCGAAATACTGTTTTGGGTAGGTTGTGCCGGCAGTTTTGACGACAGAGCTAAAAAAATTACCAAAGCGTTTACCAAATTATTAAATAAAGCCGGTGTCGATTTTGCAGTTTTAGGAACCGAAGAAAGTTGTACCGGCGATCCGGCTAAACGTGCCGGTAATGAATTTTTGTTTCAGATGCAAGCCGCTGCGAATATTGAAGTCATGAACGCATACAATGTTAAAAAAATAGTAACGACTTGCCCGCATTGCTACAATACTTTTAAAAATGAATATCCGGAATTAGGCGGACAATATGAAGTTTATCATCATACCGAATTATTACAATCACTACTAAACGAAGGAAAACTCAAAGTTGAAGGCGGCAAATACGACGGTATAGACATTACTTTTCACGATCCATGTTATTTAGGACGCAGCAACGGACAATATGAAGCCCCGCGCGAAGTATTGCACCGATTGGAAATTGACATCAAAGAAATGGCGCATCACAAAGAAAATTCCATATGTTGCGGTGCCGGTGGGGCGCAGATGTTTAAAGAAGCCGAACCGCAAAAAGAAGAAATTTTTGTGATGCGAACCCGAGAAGCACTTAAAACAAATCCGAAAATTATTGCAACCGCTTGTGCTTTTTGCAATACTATGATTACCGACGGCGTAAAACATCACAACAAAGAACAAGAAGTCAAAGTATTGGATATTGCCGAAATATTGATAAAAAGTGTTACAGATATCTAATTCAAATAGAATTGAAAGCCGGTAATCAAAATCTGTTATCACAACGGCACCTAAAATTCGTATCAATCAGCATAAGGTGCAGTCTTATGCCGGCAAATCAAAATCAAAAAATAAGAATAATCATTTGATATATTCTACTTCTTTTTTGTGTTCGGTAGTTAAAAATTTGGTAAAACCTTGTGCTACCATCCATTTGTCGCTGTATATTTTTCCCATATAACGCGAGCCGTGATCTGGAAAAATCAACACAACTTGACTGTTTTCATCGAAATAACCGGCTTTGCTGTACAGATGAGCAGCTTCCAATGCGGCGCCACTTGTATAACCGGCAAAAATACCTTCTTTAAGCGCCAATTGACGGGCTTTGTAAGCGGCATTCTCGTCTGTAACTTTCATAAAGGCGTCTATCAAGTCAAAATCCGTTGCGGTCGGGATTAAATTTTTGCCCAAACCTTCAATACGATACGAATAAATTTCATTGGTATCAAAAATACCGGTTTCATGATATTTCTTCAAGGCGGAACCGTAAGCATCAACACCGAGTATTTTAATATCCGGATTTTTTTCTTTTAAATAACGGGCAATTCCGGAAATAGTTCCACCGGTAGCAGCACAAGCGATAACATGAGTAACTTTAGCTTCGGTTTGTTCCCAAATTTCGACACCTGACGAAAAATAATGGGCTTTGATGTTCAACTCGTTAAAATACTGATTGACATAAAGCGAACCGGGATTTTCTTCATGCAAACGTTGCGCAACCGAATAATAAGAACGCGGGTCTTCCGCTGCCACTTCCGAAGGACAAACATATACTTCGGCACCCATAGTCCGCAACATATTTATTTTATCTTCGGTAGCTTTATCTTTTACCGCCAACATCACTTTATAACCGCGAACCGCACCGAGCATTGCCAAACTGAAGCCCGTATTACCCGAAGTCGTTTCTATAATGGTATCACCGGGCTTTATGAGACCTTCTTCTTCGGCTTTATCAATTATATATTTTGCAATCCTGTCTTTTACCGAGTCGCCGGGATTAAAGGATTCTAATTTTCCGTAAAAATGACCTGTTAAACCTTCAGTTACTTTGTTTAATCTAACTAGCGGAGTATCGCCGATTAGTTCGAGTACATTGTCAACAATCTTTGGATTATTTTTCATTTGTTACCAATTTAATTCATGTTGTTTGCAACAATTTGTCTTGCATAACTATGCAAAAGTAAAAATTTTTGTTGAATATTATTGAAATTTATGTTAGAAGTTTATTTTTTTAAGTTTTTTTGTAACAATTGTTTCCCGTATATAATCAAAATTACCCCTAATATTGATAAAATACCACCGACAATTTGAAGTGCTTCCGGGATTTTATTAAAATATAAATAACTGCCAATCAGGACAAAAAGTCCCTTAGTAGATGACAAAATGGATTTTCGACTCACTTCAATATACTTAATGGCATATAAACCGGCAATAGCTGTTAAAAAGGGACCTAGAAATGCCCCGATTATTACATTTTTTAAAGCTGAACTCGAAATTTCAAAATTCAAACCTTGTATTTTCATCATTATCAAAGAAAATAAAAACAAATATACAATCCGGTTTAGAGTTAATATAACCGGTGAAAATTTTATAACGTTTAATTTCATCAGAATGGCACTTGTAGCACCAAATAAGGCAAAAAGTAAGATATAAATACTACCGTCTATAAAAATTTCATCGGGTTTGATCCATTTCGGATTGTAACTCAACAAGAAAGCAGCAGACAAAGTGAGTAATATCCCGATTATTTCCAGTCTGTTAAAACGTTCTTTTAATATAACAAAACCAAGAAACAAAACAAAAACAGGCGTCAAATTACCCATAAATGCAACAATTGCCGGATTGGGCATACTGTTGATAGCTTTGAAAAAAAAGGTCGTAGAAGCTATTTCAATCAAACCGAATAATATCAATAATAAAAAATCGGATTTTGAAAATTGTTTTATTTTATTAAACGATTTTTGTTTAATAGCTAACAACAAACTCAAAATTAAACCGGTAGCAAACCAATAAAACCCGAATTGCGGTAATTTTAATTCTTGCAAAGCCGCTTTGCTGAAGATATAAACGTTGGACATAGCCAACACACCAATCAAGGTTAACAGGTAACCTTTGGTTTTATCGGGCAAAGCTTGCCAATATTTAATCATAATTTATCTCTCCTTGCCGGCAGCTGCTATGAGATAACTTCTGCAATTTTTTTACCGATTTCGGCGGGTGATTCAACAACGTGAATACCGTGTTCTCTCAATATTCTCATTTTTGCTTGTGCCGTATCGTCTTTACCGCCTACAATTGCACCGGCGTGTCCCATGGTACGTCCTTTGGGAGCAGTTTGTCCGGCAATAAATGCAACAACGGGTTTTTTGTTACCGGTTTCTTTAATATATTTGGCCGCTAAAGCTTCCAGATTACCACCTATTTCTCCTATCATAACAATAGCTTCGGTTTCCGGGTCGTTCATAAACATTTCGACGGCATCTTTGGTTGTCGTACCAATAACCGGATCGCCACCAATACCGATAGCAGTAGTGATACCCAATCCCTGTTTGGCAATTTGGTCGGCAGCTTCATAAGTTAAAGTCCCGGATTTAGACACCAAGCCTATTTTCCCTTTTTTAAAGACAAAGCCCGGCATAATTCCTACTTTGGCTTCACCGGGTGTAATCACTCCCGGACAGTTCGGTCCGACCAAACGGACATTTTTATCAGTAATATAATCCATCACTTTAACCATATCAGCTACAGGAATCCCTTCGGTAATAGCTATGACCGTTTTAATACCGGCTTCTGCGGCTTCTTTGATAGCATCAGAGGCAAAAGCTGGTGGTACAAAAATAATACTGGTATCGGCATCCGTCTGCTCAACAGCTTCTTTTACGGTATTAAAAACCGGTTTACCCAAATGCTTTTGCCCACCTTTGCCCGGCGTAACGCCACCGACAATATTGGTTCCGTAGTCAATCATTTGTTGGGCATGAAAAGTTCCTTCTCCGCCTGTAAATCCTTGAACGATAATCTTTGAATCTTTATTTACTAATACACTCATTTTATTATAATTTTTGATGCGTAAATATGGGTATTTTTTTTTTCTAAAATATGGGATAATGTCATTTTTTTATTGAGGAATTGAGGATTTATTTCGTTTCATAGCATATTGCATTCTTTGATAATCGTTTATTACTTCATACCTTATTCTCGTCTTGTAAACTGAGGAATTGAGAATTTGTTGTGATTCATTGATTACTTTACGCTTTGATGATTATTTACTGATTCAAACTATATTTCTGCTTTTAATTTGAGGAGTTGAGGATTTTTTATAACTTGTAATTTTTTTTTTCATATCCTCATATCCTCATATCCTCATATCCTCA
>JALVKK010000044.1:0-11620 GCA_027033875.1 Flavobacteriales bacterium | reverse complement strand
TTTACGCTTTGATGATTATTTACTGATTCAAACTATATTTCTGCTTTTAATTTGAGGAGTTGAGGATTTTTTATAACTTGTAATTTTTTTTTTCATATCCTCATATCCTCATATCCTCATATCCTCAACTCATCAATAATTCTCTACTTAACCCGTTCTTGATATTCTCCGGTTTCGGTATTAATTTTTATTTTATCACCTTCATTGATAAACAAAGGGACTCTGACTATTGCTCCTGATTCGACAGTTGCCGGTTTAGTTGCATTGGTAGCCGTATTGCCTTTCACACCGGGTTCGGTATGAGTTACTTCCATAACAACCGTTGCCGGCATTTCCAATGTCAAAGGTGTATTGTCGTCTGCTTTCATCAAGATGGTAACCAACTCACCTTCTTTTAAAAATTGCGGAGCATCGATCATGGCTTCCGGCAATTGAATTTGCTCATAAGTTTCGTCGTCCATAAAATAATAGGTATCGCCGTCATTATAAAGATATTGAAATTTTTTAGTTTCAATTCGGATATCGTCAATTTTGTGTCCGGCTGAAAATGTATTGTCTATTATTTTGCCGGTTGTTAAACTTTTGAGTTTTGTACGGACAAAAGCAGGTCCTTTTCCGGGTTTAACGTGTAAAAATTCGATAATTTTGTAAATATCATTATTGTGTTTGATACACAGACCTTTCCTGATATCTGATGTTGTTGCCATAATTATTGATTCTTATTAATAATATTATTTAAATCTTGTTTGTATCCTTTGATTATTCCTCGTCCGCCTTTTGCATCTCTGATAAATTGAATAATCTCATCTCTTTCGTTAGAAAAAGGTAAATTAGCTTCAATATATTCGACGGCCACACTATTATTTTTCATAATTTGAAAAATATAACGGTATATATTTTGAATTTCTTGAATTTTTTCGGGCGAGAAGCCTCTACGTTGTAAGCCGATGGAATTTACACCTACGTATCTGAGAGGTTCTTTGGCTACTTTAATGTAAGGTGGCACGTCTTTTCTAACCAGACTGCCTCCCGATATCATAACATGTTTACCGATTTTGACAAATTGATGTACAGCAGATAAACCACCCAGAATAGCCCAATCCCCTATTTCGACATGTCCGGCAAGTGCCACATTATTTACAAGTATCGCTCTATCGCCTACACGACAATCATGAGCAACATGAACATTTGCCATAATCATACAATGCTTACCTACAATAGTTTTGCCACTGGCTTTTGTACCTCTGTTAACAGTTACATTCTCTCTGATAGTCGTATTATCTCCAATGATAGCCAAAGATTCTTCTCCTTCAAATTTTAGATCTTGAGGTTCACCTGCTATCACACTACCGGGAAAAATTTTACAATTTTTACCGATACGGGCTCCTTCCATAATGGTAACATTAGGTCCTATCCAGGTTCCTTCTCCTATTTCAACATTTTTGCTAATGCTGACAAAAGGTTCAATTACCACATTTTTTGCAATTTTAGCTTCTGAATGTATATATGCTAAGGGTTGATTCATTATAAAAAATTTATCTTATTTATCTTTTTTAACTATTTGAGCCATCATTTCGGCTTCTGCTACCAATTGTCCGTTAGCGTAGGCGTAAGCCTGCATGTGACAGATACCGCGTCGGATAGGCGAAATTAAATCTGCTTTAAAAAGCAAAGTGTCGCCGGGTAAAACTTTTCGTTTAAATTTGACTTTATCCATTTTCATAAAATATGTCAAATAATTTTCGGGGTCCGGAACCGAACTCAAGACTAAAATACCACCTGTTTGAGCCATAGCTTCTACTTGCAAAACCCCCGGCATTACCGGAGAGCCCGGAAAATGTCCTACAAAAAAGGCTTCATTCATCGTAACATTTTTCATACCGACTACATGCGTATCAGACAATTCCAAGATACGGTCAACCAATAAAAAAGGCGGGCGGTGTGGCAATAGTTGCATGATTCTTTCAATATCCATCAATGGTGGTTCGTTAAGATCAAATTCCGGAACTTTATTTCGTTTTTCGTTTTTAATGATTTTTTGCAATTTTTTGGCAAAAGCCGTATTGACTTTATGTCCGGGTTTGTTGGCTATAACTTTTCCTTTTAGTTTGGTGCCTACAAGAGTCAAATCACCGACAACATCTAACAATTTATGTCTAGCCGCTTCATTGGGCCATTGCAGTTCGACATTATTTAGAATCCCGTTCGGCTTGACTTCAAAATCATCTTTTTTGAAATAATCTTTTAACAATTCTTTGGTTTCTTCCGATATTTCTTTATCTACAAAAATAATGGCATTGCTCAAATCACCTCCTTTAATCAAACCGTTTTTGAGCAACATTTCCAATTCGTGTAAAAAGCTAAAAGTTCTAGCCGGTGCTATTTCGGTTTTAAAATCTTTTATATTTTTTAAATATGCATTCTGTGTCCCCAACACTTTGGTTCCGAAATCAACCATTGTCGTTATTTCATAATTATCCGACGGCATTATCAAAAGTTCACTTTCGGTTTCGGGATCAACAAAAGAAATAACTTTTTTTATCACAAATTCTTCTCGTTCGGCTGTTTGTTCTTCGATACCGGCTTTTTCAATCAATTGAACAAAAAATTTTGAAGAACCATCTTTGATAGGTGGTTCGGAAGCGTTAAGCTCAATGATACAATTGTCAATATCCATGCCTGTTAAAGCTGCCAAAACATGTTCGGTTGTATGAATCTGCACCCCGTTTTTTTCCAGTACGGTACCTCGTTCGGTTTTATTGACCAAATGAGCTTGAGCTTCAATTTCCGGTTTACCTTCCAAATCAACTCTTACAAATTTAAATCCGTAATTTTCAGGAGCGGGTTTTAAAGTCATTTTGACTTTTTCGCCGGTATGCAATCCTACTCCTTCAACAGAAACGGTTTTTTTTATGGTTTTTTGTTTCATCTGTAATTTTTTTTTTATTTTAACACTGATGTCGGATATTTTAGCTTTGCTAATTGATATACTTCATTTCAAAAAAATGAACAGGCTTTGCTAGTTTATTGATTGTTCTAATTATGTCGGTTTTATACCGATTTAATATTTTTTTTCAAGTTTTTTTAATTCTTTTTCAAGTTGCTGAATTCTATTATATAAATCTTCTAAATTCTTGAATATGATGCTTGATTTTTTAAAGGTTTTGATCGGTATGGCAGGCGTTCCAACAACAATTTCATTATCTTTCAGGCTATGTGATATTCCCGATTGTGCCCCTACTTTTACATTGTTTCCTATTTTGAGATGACCTGCAATACCGACTTGTCCGCCTATCATACAATTTTTTCCTATTTTGGTTGAACCGGATATTCCCGTTAAAGCGGCAATTACCGTATTTTCTCCGATTTCAACATTGTGAGCGACTTGTATAAAATTGTCCAATTTGACACCGCGTCTGACAATAGTTGCTCCCATTGTAGCCCTATCGATAGAAGTATTGGAACCTATTTCGACAAAATCTTCGATAATCACATTTCCGATTTGCGGTACTTTTTTAAAATCTTTACCGTTATTCGGAACGAAACCGAAGCCGTCTCCACCAATTACTGTTCCGCTATGTATGGTAACATGTTCACCGATTACGGTATCGTGATAGATACTGACATTGGCAAAAATCATTGTATCTGTTCCGACACTGACATTATCACCGATATATGAACCGGGGAATATTTTGACATGATCGGCAATTTTTACATTTTCACCGATGTATGTAAAAGCACCGATGTAAACATTTTTGCCGATTTGAGCTGATTTGCTGACAAATCCGGGAGTTTCCAATCCTGTCTTATCGTGATTTTTTTTATAAAAACCCAATAATTTTGAAAAAGCTTCGTAAGGATCCTTTACTCGAATTAAATTTGTTTTAAACTTTTTTTCCGGTTTAAAATCATTACTAACTATTACAGCCGATGCTCCGGTTGTATATACATGCGGGGTATATATAGGATTTGCTAAAAAACTTATATCACCTGATTGTGCTTCTTCAATTTTTGCAAGATTATAAATTTCGACCTCCGAATCCCCTTCAACAGTTCCGTGTAAAAAATCAGCTATTTGTTGGATAGAATATTTCATATTTGCAAAAATATAAAAAAGATTAATTCATTACAATTATTTATGGTAAAGCTTTGTTAAAAATCCCCAACCATAACCAAAAAGCATTAAAAATGAAGCAAATGCCGATAAAAAACCTAAAAAAACTTTCTTGTATTTTACGGTCGCATCTATTAATAATGCAATAAAATACACGCCATATAGCATCAAAGCAAAATAATAACCGAAAAAACTCAAGAGAAAACTCAAGAGAAATCCTAAAGTAAATACTGCCGGAAATAAGTGTAACAATTTTAATGTTCCCGGATGTAAACGGGATAAATTCAGCCGTGCTTCACCTGAATGTTTGACTTGATTAAAAAAACTATGCCAATTATTACGACGCTTATGAAATACATAGGCTTTCGGTAATAATTTGGTTCTAAATCCGGCATTCATAATACGGATACTCAAATCTATATCTTCACCGTAACGCATAGCCGAAAAACCTCCTGTTTGCAAAAAAACATCTTTTGAAAGCCCCATATTAAAACTACGCGGATAAAATTTGTCCAGTTTTTGCCCCTTACCCCTGATACCACCGGTCGTAAGCCACGAAGTCATAGCGTAATTAATAGCTTTTTGTATCGAAGTAAAATCCTGTGCCGCTTCATCCGGACCGCCAAATACATCAAAATGTTCTTGTTGTAAAGCATCTTGAATTATTTGCATATAATTTGCAGGAACAACTACATCGGAATCTAAAATAATAAAAAAATTTCCTTTAGCTTTTTGCATACCGTAATTACGACTCAATCCCGGACCTGTATTTTCTTTGTAATAATATTTCAAATCCAGTTCGCCCATATAATTGCGACATATTTTTTCTGATAAAACAGATGAACCATCTTCTACAATAATCACTTCAAAATCCTTGAAAGTTTGTTTTATAAGACTTTCCAATAATTCGGCAACTTCTTCGGGGCGATTATAAACCGGTACTATGATAGAAAATGATTTGTTTACTGTATTTTGAAACATTATTTATTGTTATATTCGAATACAAAAGTATAAATTATCAGATTAAACCTAAGGCTGATTTTCAAATATTTATCAGTTATTTACCATTACTTTACATCTTTTAGCAAATTTACGATTGTTTCAATCTATTATTTTTAATAATTCACTCTAAAATTAAATTAATATATCAATTTTTAATTTTTTTTTTGTATATTTGTCATTATAAACCATAAAATTTTATTGATATGAACTTTATTATTTTTATTATTATCGGTGCTATCGCCGGTTGGTTAGCCGGAACACTTATGAAAGGTGGTGGTTACGGATTTATTATTAATGCTATTCTAGGTATAGTCGGTGGTGTTGTAGGCGGTTGGTTGTTTGACCAACTGGGACTGAATATAGGTGGAAGTTTAGGACCGTTTATTACTTCGGTTATTGGCGCAATAATCATCATTTTTGTAGCCGGATTGTTTAAAAAATAAGATGTATTTTAAATTTCATTAATTCAAAGTGGCTGTTATAAGCCACTTTTTTTATATTTCAATTAAAAAAAAATTGAACGGATTATTATTTTCAATTACATCCGTTCAGGCACTTCTATTCCTAACAATTTAAATCCGTTTTTAATGGTATCGCCAACTTTTTTTGACAAACGGACTCTAAAAATACGTTCATTTTCATTTTCAGCAGCCAGTATGGGAATACTTTGGTAAAAACTGTTATATTGTTTGACCAAATCATAAATATAATTGGCTATTAGCCCGGGGTTTTGCTGCTCGGCTGCCGTTGTAATAGCTTGCGGAAAGGCTTTCAACAGTTTGATGACTTCTTTTTCTTTTGTTTGCAAATTGTTGAGTTGAAAGGGTTTATGTATCAAATCGCCGGCTTTGCGCAAAATAGATTGAATACGGGCATAAGTATATTGAATAAACGGACCTGTATTGCCTTGAAAATCAATAGATTTTTTCGGGTCAAACAAGATCGTTCGTTTCGGATCGACTTTTAAAATGAAATATTTCAAAGCGCCCAATCCGATGATACGATACAAGCGTTCTTTTTCTTCATCGCTGTAACCTTCGAGTTTGCCCAATTCCTGAGAAATATCTCTTGCGGTTTTGGTCATCTCACGCATTAAATCATCGGCATCGACGACAGTTCCCTCTCTGGATTTCATTTTACCGTGTGGCAATTCGACCATACCGTAAGACAGGTGGTATAATTTATCAGCCCATTTATAACCCAATTTTTTCAGGATTATAAACAAAACTTGAAAATGATAATCTTGTTCATTACCAACCACATAGATATGACTATCGATATCAAAATCTTCAAAACGCTTGATAGCTGTTCCTATATCTTGTGTCATATACACCGAAGTACCGTCAGCACGCAACAAGAGTTTTTCGTCTAAACCTTCGGCTGACAAATCCGCCCAAACAGAACCATCGGGCTTGCGGTAAAAAATACTTTTTTTCAGTCCGTCTTCCACCACTTTTTTTCCTAGTATATAAGTTTCACTTTCGTAGTAATTTTTATCAAAACTAACGCCCAGATTATTGTAGGTTTCGTTAAAACCTTCATATACCCAGCCGTTCATTTTGTGCCATAACGCCATCACTTCCGGATCTTTTGCTTCCCATCTGCGTAGCATATCTTGAGCTTCCAATAAAATAGGTGCTTGTTTTTCGGCTTCATCTTTGTCAACGCCTTTATCAATTAATTCTTGGATTTGTTTTTTATACTCTTGGTCGAATTTTACATAATATTTTCCGGCTAAATGATCACCTTTCAAACCGCTGCTTTCCGGAGTCTCGCCATTTCCGAATTTTTGCCAAGCTAACATCGATTTGCAGATATGAATACCACGGTCATTGATGATTTGTGTTTTTATAACGGGTTTTCCGGTTGCTTTGTATATTTCACTGATGCTGTGTCCTAAAAGATTATTTCTGATATGCCCCAAGTGCAACGGTTTATTGGTATTGGGAGACGAATATTCTACCATTAAAGATTTTAGACCGGTATCAGTCGGTGTTAATCCAAAATTTTCATCATTGTAAATTTGATTGAAAAAATCAATATAATATGCCGGATCAATCACCAAATTTAAAAAACCGCTCACTACATTAAAATCAGAAATATGACTTAAATGTTCTTTGAGAAAATTACCGACATTATTGGCAACTTCCACCGGATTTTTCTTTAATTGTTTGACATACGGAAATACTACCAAAGTCGTATCGCCTTCAAAGTCCTTACGAGTGGTTTGCAGTTCCGGTTTATTTATTTTTAAATTGTAAAGTTGCTGAAAAGCTTCTTGTATTTTGTCTTGTAATATTTGTTCCATTATCCTTTATCTTTATCTTGCAAAAGTACGGAAATAATGTTGAATGTGCCATAGCATTCAATATTTGGAATATGATTACTATTCCATTATATTTTATTGGTGTCTGTCAACCTTATTTGACATTAATGCAGAACTATCTTGTTATGAATAGGTAATCTCTTGCTTAACATTAAATATCACGGATTTTTGATAAAATTACATAACGTAGTTAAACAGATAATATCCATATTTTCAGATTGAAAAAAACTATAACAAATGTTTGTATTAATATCGTATTTCACATAACTTTGCTTCTCATTTATGAGCTCATAATATGAAATCACTCATCAAGCTATATTTAATCATCATCGGGGTTTTTGCCTTGATTTTTTTACTGGTTAATCTAACGGGTTTGTTGAGTGTAGCCGACGTCAGAGCTTATTTGGAACAAATACAACAAGCAAGCAAAATAAGAATATTTATCATCGTTGCGGTTTTACTGGCTTCTGATGTTTTTTTATCAGTGCCGACCATTTTGATTGTAACCTACGCCGGCAATATCTTAGGATTTAGTTGGGGTTTGTTGGCTTCTTCAACCGGTATGCTGGCGTCAGGAACGATTGCTTATATCCTTTGCCGTTTTTCGGGCAATAGAATGTTAAGCGTTTTAATAAAAGATAAAAAACAGATTGACGAAGTCAACCGGATTTTTCACAGAATGGGATTTGGCATGCTGGTCATAGCTCGTGCTTTACCTATGCTGCCTGAAGCTACTTGCTGTTTGTCAGGTATGATGAAATTTAATTTTATCAAATTTTTGTTATACTATTTTTTAGGAACGCTACCCTATGCTTTCGTTTTGACTTATTTAGGATCGATTAGCAATGCCGGTAATCCGTATCCGGCTATATCAGGTATCGTAATAATGTATATCGTCTTATATTTGTTATGGTTTTTTAAACTTCGTCGCAATAATGAAACTACCGAAAAAAAAACGGTAAAAAAATTTGATTAATTGCCGAAGTCGTTCTATTTTTGCAGTCTGAAATGCCACCTTAGCTCAGTCGGTAGAGCAGCTCATTCGTAATGAGCAGGTCGCGGGTTCAAGTCCCGTGGGTGGCTCTCAAATAAATGCCGTGCAAAACCGCACGGTATTTATCATTTGTGCAAAAATATATTTAATCTCCGGTATAAAATACCTGTAATGTCTGTTCAAAATCGGGTTCGTACATATTAAGTTTGGAACCTTTAATAATTTGTCCGTTCAACAAATAAATTTGCGCCAAACTATAAGGACGTATTTTTTGAATTTGCATTTTATTAACAGCTTGTACAAAGAATATGCTTTTATCTTTTGGTATTTGTGAAAACCATTCATCAAATTGACCGGTATTCATATTGATGATAACAAATTGTAATTCAGGATATTGCTCTTTATATTTTTTGATTTTGTTCAGATTGGAAATGAAATTTTTTCGAAAACGTAAATCCCAAAAAGAAACCAATGTCTTGATTCCGGGACGGAATAAACTATCCGACATTATTCTGCCTTTATCCGGCAATAGATATTTATCATCGGTAAATTTGTTTCCTACTTGCATCAAAGCATTATTGGCAATCAGATTATCGCAATAAGTTTTATAATCATCATTTTCTATTTTTTGATAATAAGCATTAATGATAGAATCTTTTTTTATTATTTGATAATCAACTATATAACGAACGCAATACTTGACTAAAAGATTGTTCTTGAACGAGGAATCATATATTTCGGCATTGATCAAATCCGATAAATACAGATAAGGATTTTTTATTTTTTGCACATGCTTTTTCAATTGCAATTCCAAAAAAGAATCGGCAAAAGAATTCAAATAAATAATATTCGGATCAGATAAATTTTGATGCCATATAGAATGATAGGCAAAATAATCAGCCGGAAGCAAACTGTCCGGATGCATTATGGCATAATTTTCTTTCAGATTATAATACTGGCTACTTTTGAGTAAAGACAATATTTGTCTGAATTTTGATGAGGTTCGTTGATACTCATCTTTATAATTATCAATCAACTGTTTTTTTTCGATTTCAAAAGAATCCAATTTTTGAATAAAGTTTTTCAAATCAAACTCAAACCGGTGTTTGTAAAAATAATTATTTTCGCGTTCATTTGCCAAAAACATCTCCATCAACAGATTATTTTCAAAAGCCAAACTACCCGAAAAACTGATGGATTCGTCAAATTCGTCCACATTGAGATGTATCGCTAACGAGTCCCCCGGTTTTAAATAAAGCGTTTGATATTCCGGAAATATAAATGTAATGTATAAACCTTCAACCGGCGCTTTAATTGTTCCGGACAGTTCGTTTTGACTATTTAATTTAAGCGTATCACTTTGAAGCAGTAAAAAATCTCTTGAAATTACCACTTCGTCAGTTCTAGGATTGATAATCTTTCCGCGAATTTTTGCCGTTTGTTCGTGTTTGTTTTGACAACCGAACCCTAGAAAAACCAAGAGTAAAATAAGTTGAAAGTTGTATTTCGACAAGCTCAATAACCTAAGTTGAAAGTTGTGCTTCATCATTCTCAATTTATTCTTTGTATTTCTCTCTGTCGTACAATTTCATATAGCAATACCGCTGCCGATACCGACACATTGAGCGAATCGGCTTGTCCTTTCATCGGAATGTAAACTTGCTGCTTTGCTATTTTTCTGATTTCATCACTCAAACCTTTATCTTCCGCTCCTACAGCAATGGCAGTAGGCGATGTAAAATCTTCCTTAAAATACACATTGGCGTTTTGCAAACCGGCAGCGTATAGGCTTATCTTGTATTTACTTAAAAATTCATTAAGCTCTTCCAAATCACAAACGGCAACCGGAATAGAAAAAAGCATTCCCAAACTAGCACGGATAAGGTTAGGATTGTAAATATCCAATTTCGGATTGACCAAAATTAAAGCTTCGGCACCGGCACCGTCCACACTGCGCAACATGGCACCGACATTGCCGGGTTTTTCAATACCTTCGGCTACCAATACATACGGATTTGATGACAATTGCAAACTGTCTATCCGGTGTTCTTTCATCTGTGCTAAAGCAACCAGTCCTTCGGTAGAACCACGGTAAGCTATTTTTTGATATACATTTTTTGAAATTTTGATAATATCTGTCTCCACTTGATAATCTTGCAACAACTTAATAAGCTCATTTTCAGAAAATAATTTCGGATAAAAAAAGATTTGTTTAATCTTATATTTATTTTTCAACGCCGACATAATTTCTCGCTTACCTTCAATTACAAACTCTTTAAATTCTTTGCGAACACTTGACTTTTTTTGCAATTGAATTACATATTTAATTTTGGTATTATTTGTGCTTAATATCTCTCGCATTAATTTTTGTATTATTTTGCGTGTAAAAATAATTAAACCAGATTAATTGTTAAAAGTATTTAAGAAAATATTAACCAAAAGCAGTATGATTCTTATTTTTCCTAAACTTATCGGTAAGTCTTTTTCAGCTTTAAGCATTTACCCTTTTATCATTTTAAAAAATAAAGAATCTAAACAAGATTTAGTTTTAATCAACCATGAACGTATCCATCTCCAACAGCAAAAGGAGTTGCTTTGGTTTATATTTTTCTTGTGGTACGTTGTAGAATTTTTGATCAAATTAGGACATTACCGCCATCCTCATACAGCTTACCGCAATATTTCTTTTGAACGGGAAGCTTATCAGCATGAAGCGGATTTAGATTATCTTCAAAATAGAAGATGGTTTGGTTTCTTAAGGTTTTTGTAAGTTGTTAATATTGAGGAAATGAGGAAATGAGGAGATGAGGAGATGAGGAATTGAGGAGATGAGGAATTGAGGAGATGAGGAAACACAGGACGCTGAGTGATTTTAAATCCAAAGTCATTTCTATCCCAATACCGATATTTGCCGGAGGGAGAGAAATCTTCATTTTCAATTAGGACGCAATGATGTGAATCTCTAATTGCTATCCCGTTTCCCTCCGAGGTCTGTCGGAGCGGGACGTCACTACGTTCCGCTTGATACTTGTTATTTGATACTAAATAACACTTCTTTTTTTTACAGCAAGCCATCTAAACCGGGAATATTCGGCATGGCATCTTTGGCAGCATTTTTAAGTTCGTTTTCTTGGATTTTGCCGGCTTCTTCCAAAGCTTTATTTAAAGCAATAGTCAGATAATC
>JALVKK010000043.1 GCA_027033875.1 Flavobacteriales bacterium | reverse complement strand
GACATCGGACATCGGACACCCGACATCAAATAACCGATTAACCGATTAACCAGTATAACCAAATAACCAAAAAAATGGGAAGAGCATTTGAATTTAGAAAAGCCAGAAAATTTAAACGTTGGGCTACAATGGCCAAAACATTTACTAAAATAGGTCGTGAAATATCCATGGCGGTTAAAGAAGGCGGTCCTAATCCGGAAACTAATGCGCGTTTGCGTGCTGCCATACAAAATGCCAAAGCGGCTAACATGCCTAAGGATAATGTAGAACGAGCCATCAAAAAAGCATCTGATAAAGATACTGCCGGGTACAAAACCGTATTATACGAGGGCTATGCACCGCACGGTATTGCCGTATTGGTTGAAACGGCTACGGACAATAACAATCGTACGGTTGCCAATGTTCGCAGTTATTTCAACAAATTAAACGGGACACTCGGCACGTCTGGTTCGGTTATTTTTATGTTTGACCATGTGTGTAATTTTCGTATTAACAAAGAAAATCTGCCTATGGATTTGGAAGAACTCGAACTGGAACTCATCGATTTTGAAGTAGAAGAAGTTTTTGAAGATGAAGACGGTATTTTGATTTATGCACCTTTTGGCGAATTTGGTAATATTCAAAAATATCTGGAAGAAAATAAATTGGAAATCTTATCCTCCGGTTTTGAATACATTCCGCAAGTTACCAAAAAACTCACACCCGAACAACAAGCCGATGTCGAGAAATTATTAGAAAAAATGGAAGAAGACGAAGATGTCCAAAATGTTTATCACACCATGGAAGTCTCTTAACCTTAATTTATCATTTGATTCTTATTTTTTGTCCGACTTTGATATTGTTACCTTTCAGATGATTAAGTTTACGCAAGGTCGCAATCGGCACTTTATAGTTTACGTGAATACGATATAGAGTTTCCCCCGGTTTAACGATATGATAAACAGCTTTTGTATCTGCCGCCGTATTTTGATTTTGAGTATTATCAGTATTGTTTCGACCGACATTTATAGGTATCTTAATTACTTTTCCTACTGAAATTTTGTTATCATTTAATTGATTCAACCGACGTATATCATCGATTTTAACATGATACATTTTGCTAATAGAAAATAAACTTTCACCTTGTTTTACTACATGTAACTGTATATTTTTGTCCTTTTTATCAGTAAATTGCTTGTTTTTTGCTGCTTCTATAACAGTTTCAGAATTATTACTTTCTGTCAAAGTGTCTTGTGATGTTTTGGTTTGTTGGGTTTGATAAGTATTATCACTTTCGGTCAAAACTAAAATTTGTCCTTTATAGATATCAAAATCATTCAAATTATTGATACGCTGAATATCTTTAACGGGAATATTAAATTTTCGAGAAATCGTAAAAAGAGTTTCGCCTTCTTGTACTTCGTAAATAAATTTTTTCTTTATATTTTGATTATTTTCCTCAAATGTATCATCTACTTTCACACTCATCAGAGCTAATACCTCTTTATCCATTTTATTCAAATGGTATTTTTCAATAATGTAAATTAATTTGTCCGGATAACTGGGATCGGTCGCATAACCTGCTTTTTTCAAACCTTTTGCCCATGCTTCATAGTCGGTAATCGGTAAGCGAAACAAAAAAGCATAGCGTTTGCGTTTGGCTAAAAACCGAGAATGATCTTTAAAAGACTCTTCCGGTTTGTTATACTTTCTAAAACATTCTTGTTCTTTATTATCATCGTGCAGGATTTTTTCACCGTTCCAATTGCCATGACATTTGATGCCGAAATGATTGTTGCCTTCTACTGCCAATCGGCTTTTGCCGGATTGAGATTCCAAAATACCTTGCGCTAACGTAATACTTGCCGGAACACCGTATTCTTTCATTTCTCTTTTGGCAATTTTTTCATATTTGGCTATATATCGCAAAGTCTCAAAATCCAGATCTTTTCCGTTTGTCGTTGATTTATTAACCTTGGGT
>JALVKK010000042.1 GCA_027033875.1 Flavobacteriales bacterium | reverse complement strand
AATTGATACAATAATTAAAATATTTAAAGCGCTTAAAGCCGAAATAAATTTCAGTGTTATTTTAGAAAATAACCGTTTAAAAATTGCTTTGTAGGTAGTGTTAAAAGAAAAATCCGATCAAAGACCTCCTGTTTTCACCACTTTTATTTAAAAAAACTAAACGTTTGGAAATAAGTGTTTTAGAAAATAATTTTCTTGTTTTTGGGTGTCCCGGGATGTTTCTATTAGAGATAATTAGAAAAAATATTTGTTTATCTTATTTAACAGATTTTTCTTAAAGGATGGAAAATAGCGGTCATTACCCTCTGCCATACGAAGGTTTTCCGTAAATTTCAAGTTTTTCGGACGTTAAAAACAATCTGCTGTTTGAGCAAAACGAAGGTGTCTTATGAAAATAGAAATTAACAATGAAACGAAAGCAAGATTTAAAAATGAAAAGCCCATGCGAGTTCAGATTGTTTAGGGAGAAAAACGTAAGAAATTAGGAAAGGTTTCGTAAGGCTAGACTTTTTTGTTACTTTTTTGGGCAATGCAAAAAAGTAATGATAAAAAACTTTTACTGTTGGGTGTCCAAATGGCAAAAACAGGAAAAATTGCTTTGTAGGTAGTGTTAAAAGAAAAATCCGATCAAAGACCTGACAGGTTTTCAAAACCCAGCAGGTCAGAAACAAAAAAAATAAGGCGTTCAAAATGAACGCCTTATAAAATATTTATATATCATCAAATTACTTCGCCAATAGCGGAGCTAAAATCAGCGCCACAACCGACATTAATTTAATTAAGATGTTTAAGGAAGGGCCGGAAGTGTCTTTAAACGGATCACCTACGGTATCACCGGTAACAGCGGCGGCGTGTACGTCACTACCTTTACCGTATTTTTGACCTTTGATTTCAACACCTTCTTCCACCATTTTTTTAGCGTTATCCCATGCACCACCGGCGTTGGATTGGAAGATAGCCATCATCACACCTGTAACGGTTACACCGGCAAGCAAACCACCGAGCATTTCGGCACCACCGAATAAACCGACGATAGCCGGTGTTAATACGGCAATCAAGCCGGGCACTAACATTTCGCGGATAGATGCTTTGGTAGAGATAGCCACACATTTTTCATATTCGGCTTTTCCGTCAGCTTTGTCAAATACCGCTTTGTCTTCGGCAGACCATTTGTCTTCGCTTTTGCCTTCGTTTTTACGCATGACTTGAAGGGCGTTTTTCAATTCCGGAATATTGTGGAACTGACGACGTACTTCGTCAATCATATCTTCTGCGGCACGTCCAACAGCGTCCATAGCCATAGAAGAGAATAAGAACGGCAACATACCACCGAGTAACAATCCACCCATTACTTTAGGGTTGGAAATATCAATCACGTCAATACCGGCAGTGTGCATAAAGGCAGAGAATAAAGCCAAGGCAGTTAAGGCTGCAGAACCGATAGCAAAACCTTTACCGATAGCGGCGGTTGTGTTACCTACGGCGTCTAATTTGTCCGTTCTTTCACGAACTTCTTTAGGCAAATTAGCCATTTCGGCAATACCACCGGCGTTGTCAGCGATAGGTCCGTAAGCATCAACGGCTAACTGGATACCCAAGTTGGACAACATACCGATAGCGGCAATAGCAATACCGTATAAACCGGCAAAATGGAAGGCACCGATAATGGCAATTACAATAAAGATAATAGGCCATAAAGTAGATTGCATACCGACTGCCAAACCTGAAATAATATTAGTAGCCGGTCCGGTAGTAGATTGCTTTACGATTTTTAAAACCGGTTTTTTGCCCGTTCCTGTGTAATATTCGGTAATCATACCGATAGCCACACCTGACAACAAACCTAAAACAATGGCGTAAAAGACACCCATTGCCGTATAATCTTTACCTTCAAAATTCCAAGATGCAGGTAAGAAGTTGGTTACAATAAAATAAGTAGCAATAATCATCAAAACAGCTGCAATG
>JALVKK010000041.1 GCA_027033875.1 Flavobacteriales bacterium | reverse complement strand
ATCGGAAGTAGCAGATTTAGTGCATCAATACAAAGGGTCGTTGAGTGGCGAACACGGCAGTGGTATCGTGCGGGCGGAATTTATTCCCGTTATTGTAGGCGAAAAAAACTATGCTTTGATGCAAGATCTTAAAAGCGTTTTTGACCCGCAAAATATTTTTAACCCGCATAAAGTAGTTGACCCATATCCAATGGATAAAAACCTGCGCTACGAACCGGATAGAACAGAACCCGAAATCCCGACTTTATTTGATTTTACGGTAGAAGGCGGCATCTTACGTGCGGCTGAAAAATGTAACGGTTCGGGCGATTGTCGCAAGCCGCCCGAAGCCGGTGGCGTGATGTGTCCCAGTTATCAAGCTACCAAAGATGAAAAGAATACGACGCGTGCACGCGCCAATGCCCTTCGCGAATTTTTAACTAATTCGGACAAAATTAACAAATTTGATTACGAAGAATTATATGAAACTTTGAGTTTGTGCTTATCGTGTAAGGCATGTAAAAACGAATGTCCGTCAACCGTAGATATGGCGATGCTCAAAAGCGAATTTCTGTATTGGTATCAAAAAGCCAATGGTTTTACACTACGAAACAAATTGTTTGCGCACAGTGGTAAAATCAACAAATTTTTTAGTCGGTTTTCAGGTGTTTATAACTTTTTTATTCGTCAAAATTGGTTTGCCGGTTTGTTTAAAAAAATGACCGGTATTGCTTCGCAACGTACATTGCCGCCCCTTGAAAAACAAAGTTTATCGGCTTGGCTCAAACAACACCCCGAAGCACTCAAACCCAAAACAGAAAAAAAACAAATGGTTTATGTTTTTATTGACGAATTTACCGATTATATGGACAGCCAACCCGGCAAAGATGTGATTAAAGTCTTAACCGGATTAGGTTACGAAGTCAAAATTATTAATAGTGCCGAAAGCGGACGTGCCTATATTTCAAAAGGCTTATTGGAACAAGCTCAAAAATTGGCTATCAAAAACGTTCAATTATATGCCGGTTTAATAGACAAACATACGCCATTAATCGGGATAGAACCATCTGCTATTTTAATGTTTAGAGATGAATATTTGCGTTTGGTAAAAGACGAAAAACTGCAAAAAGAAGCTCAAAAAATAGCTGACAACACCTTTATATTTGAAGAATTTATCAAACGTGAATTTGAAGCAGAAAATATTAGTACTAGTAATTTTACAGAAGCGGAACAAAGAATTACGCTACATGTTCATTGTCATCAAAAAGCTTTGAGCGATCCTGAAATCAGTGCATTTGTATTATCCATTCCAAAGAATTATCAAGTCAATTTACTCGATTCGGGGTGTTGTGGTATGGCAGGCAGTTTCGGTTACGAAAAAGAACATTACGATTTAAGTATGAAAGTCGGTGAATTAAAACTTTTCCCCGAATTAAGAAAAGCCAAAGATGATGAAAGTATAGCCGCCAGTGGCACCAGTTGTCGTCATCAAATCCATGACGGTGTTGACAAGGACAGCGAACATCCGGCAAGAATTTTAGCTAGGGCGTTAAAAATATCTGATTAAAATTCCACAATTCCCGTTTCCAATATTGCCAAAGGTTTATTGGTCATAGCCGTAATACGGTCATATACCAAATTGAGCTTATCGGCAAAAGACATAGGTTCTTCATCCGGTGTAATAGCACCATAAACACTGACGCCTACCCAATCGATATAGTTGTCGCCCGGATAGTAATTTTCAAAATCGTTCCAAGACTCTTCGGGTTGTCCCGCCGCATCGATATGGAAAAACCAAGTAATATTGTTAGCGCCGGCTTGTCTTGACAGGTCAATAATATGCCGGTAAGCATCTCTAAACCGTTCGGGACCATCGGGCAGATTCGGATTGCCGTAATTTGTGGGGGTAGCACCCCCGTTATGCACACCATTCCAAGGAAACCATTCACCATTGACTTCTGTGCCAAATTCCACCAATAAAGGAAAACC
>JALVKK010000040.1 GCA_027033875.1 Flavobacteriales bacterium | reverse complement strand
GCTACCGGCTATATAGCTTACAAACCGAGCCGATTTTTCTTTTTTGAACTAGGACACGGCAAACATTTTATAGGCGAAGGTTATCGTTCGCTGTTTTTGTCGGATAATGCTTCTAATTATCCTTATTTTCAGGTATCGGCAAAATTTTGGCACGTCAAATATACAACCATGTGGACGGCATATCAAGATTTGAGACCCGAATTTACGGTAAAGGGTGTATTTAAAAAGAAATTCTCCGCTATACATTATATCAGTTGGAATGCTACCAAAAAACTGAATTTCGGATTTTTTGAATCGGTTATTTGGTACAATGAAAACCGGCGTGGTTTTGATGTCAATTTTCTCAATCCGTTGATTTTCTTCAAAACCGCTGAATTTGAAGCAGGTTCCAATGCGTCAAATACAGTTGTCGGCTTGTCATCTCGATACAAATTACCGTACAAAATCAGTGTTTACGGACAATTTTTGTTGGATGAAATGACCGTAAAAAAATTCTTTGGTGTGAAAGGATATTGGGCTAATAAATTCGGTTATCAAATCGGATTGAAATATCACGATGCATTCAATATACCTCATTTGTTTTTACGAACTGAATACAATCACGTCCGTCCTTATACGTATGCTCATAATACCGTAACCAATTACGCCCACAATTATCAAGCCTTGGCACACCCTTGGGGAGCGAATTTCAAGGAATTTTTATTTGAACAGCAATATCGAAAAAATCGCTTGTATGCGCATAACATCCTGATTGCCGGACAAAAAGGCTTTGATTTTCCCGGTAATCCCGTTGCTTACGGAGGCGATGTTTACCGGTATATTCGTCCGCAAGACAAAGATGATAATAAATATATGTTGCAAGGTAATGCCGGCAAAATATTATATGACAATTTTGAAGCGGGTTATATCATCAATCCGGCAACCAATCTGAAACTGTTTGCAGGTTTTATTTACCGTAAAACCGGCATGGAAGTGTCAACACAAACAATCAAAAATGAAACCGTGAAGTATGTTTATATTGGCGTGAGGACACATCTATGGAATGATCATTTTGACCTGTTTTAAGTAAATGGAAAGTTTGTAATATTGCTTGTTGAAATGACAAGCAACAAAGGAGGCAGAATGCTGCAAGCGCAATCAAATAACCCCCGATGAGAATCGGGGCACAGCAGATAACCAGATAATCAGATAACCAATACATGAAAATAGCTCTAGCTCAAATCAACGTTATCATAGGCGATTTTGAAGCCAATACTCGAAAAATTTTAAAGTTTATCGCTCTTGCCAAGACGCAAGGTGCCGATTTGGTTATTTTTCCCGAATTGGCAATCACCGGCTATCCGCCACGTGATTTTCTCGAATTTACCGATTTTCTCGAAAAAGCCGAAAAAAGTATTGAACAAATCAAACAGGCTACGGATAATATAGCAGTCATTGTGGGTTCGCCGACTCGCAATCCGGTTATAGAAGGTAAAGATTTGTATAATTCGGCTGTGTTTTTATATCAAGGCAAAGAAATATATCGTCAGCATAAAACCTTATTGCCTACTTATGATATTTTTGATGAAGCCCGTTATTTTGAAGAAGCGACCCAATGGCAAACAGTTGAATATAAAGGCTGTAAAATAGCTTTGAGCGTATGTGAAGACCTTTGGAATTTGGGCAACGAAAATCCGCTATATACGATTAATCCAATGGCTAAATTGATGCCGCAACAGCCCGATTTTATTGTTAATGTGTCGGCGAGTCCGTTTGATTATACCCATGCTGCGGAACGTATCAGAATACTGAAAGAAAATGTCAAAGCCTACAAGATTCCGGTGTTTTATGTCAATCATGTCGGGGCGCAAACCGATATTATTTTTGACGGCGGTTCTTTGGTTATCGCTGCTAATCAAACAATACATACCGAAATGCCGTATTTTACAGAACATTTACAGGTAGTAGATTTAGAAGATGTTAATGTAAATAAAACTGATAATGAACAAAGCAAAAACAAAATTTCGCTGATACATGATGCTTTGGTATTGGGCATAAAAGATTACTTCGGTAAAATAGGCTTTAAGACAGCTGTCGTCGGTTTATCGGGCGGGCTAGATTCTGCCGTTACGACAGTTTTGGCAGTGGAAGCGCTCGGTAAAGATAATGTCCGGGTACTATTGATGCCTTCGCAATTTTCGTCGGATCATTCGGTCAAAGATGCCGAAGATTTGGCCAAAAATTTAGGTATTCGTTATGATATTATCCCGATTAAAGATATATTTGAAAGTTATTCTCGTCAACTCAACCCCTTGTTTGAAGGACGCAATTTTGATGTAACCGAAGAAAATATTCAAGCCCGCATTAGAGGTAATCTACTGATGGCAATTTCCAACAAATTCGGTAATATTTTGCTCAATACCAGCAACAAAAGTGAGATGTCCGTCGGATACGGTACGCTTTACGGCGATTTGTCAGGTGGTATTTCGGTAATAGCGGATGTTTATAAAACAGAAGTTTACGATTTGGCCCGTTATATCAATCGCGATAAAGAAATCATACCGGTTAATACGATACAAAAACCACCGTCGGCAGAATTGCGACCTGATCAAAAAGACAGTGACAGTCTGCCCGATTATGATATTTTGGATCCGATTTTGAAACAATATATCGAAGAGCGTCAAGGTCCGAAAGAAATCATCGCACAAGGTTTTGATAGGGCCTTAGTTGAAAGAATCTTAAAAATGGTTAACCGTAACGAGTTTAAACGCCACCAAACCGCACCGGTATTACGGGTCAGCCCCAAAGCTTTCGGTATGGGCAGACGCATGCCTATTGTAGCTAAATATTTGGAATAAACAAGCCCGATTTAACAGCAACATCCGTAAAAACTTCAAAAGGAGTTTGGTGTCCTATGTCGTATTCAAATATTTGATAGCGTTGTCGCCGGTCTTTTAATAATCGTTTGGTTATTTCGGGACGAATGACGTCGTCATATTTTCCCAAACTAATGCTATGTTTGGTATCTGACGCCGATAACCGGATATCGGGACAAACTAATACACTCATAAGCAGTGCCGGATTTAACAAAAGTGTAGGAATACGGTAATAATTTCCCAAATAAAAACCGAAAAAACCGCCCATACTGCTTCCAACTATTACATCAGGACGGTGATTTTGTACCAATTTTTCAAGAATTTGATAAGTTTTCGGGATATTTTGGTAGGAAAGTAAAGGTTTGACGACTTTGCCGAATTGTTGCAACCACTCTGTTCGACGTGTTTGATTATAACTATTCAATCCGTGTAAATATAGCGTTGTCATAAACTTATATATTTCATGATTTTACCGGTTGCGCCGACATTTATCGAAGCCTATACTTCGATAATCCGTTGATAACGGTTAGTATATATGTAACTATTCAATTATTCTTTTTTCTGCTCACTTATAATAACATGCATAATCTCCGCCGGTACCAATTTGGAAATATCACCGCCATTGCGAAAAATATCACGTACGATACTACTGCTGATAAATGATGTTTCGGGTCCGGTCAGTAAGAATACGGTTTCCACATCACCGAGTTTTCTATTGGTTTGGGCAATGGTTTTTTCAAATTCAAAATCCGCAGGGTTGCGCAAGCCCCGCAAAATAAATTTCAAATCATTTTGTTGACAAAAATCAACGGTAAGTCCGGAGTATTGCATCACTTCGATTTTTGGCTCGTTACGGTAAACCGTTTTAATCATTTCGATACGCGTATCGGTGTCAAACATGTATTTTTTATCGACATTGATACCGATGGCGATAATCAAACGGTCAAACAGCGGTAAAGCTCTGTTGATAATGTCGGTATGTCCCAAAGTAATAGGGTCAAAAGACCCGGGAAAAACAGCTGATAATGATTTGCGATATATCGAGGAGGTTTTAGTCTGCAAATTTTTCAAATTACTGTTTGGTTTGTTTATATAATCACTCATTTATTTTTTGTGTAAAGATACATAATTTATTCATTTTATCATTTGGTATGATAGTTTCTAAATCTCAGATATTTTGTATAAATCAAAGTAATTTTGTTTTTGATTTCATCAAATCAGGTTATTTCAATTTGTTATATTAAAAGGTTTTACGGATTAATCCAAAATCAAATCGCAAAAACATTAGAAAAAAAAACAGTCTTGTCGATTAAGAAATAATTGAAGGTATCGGACCGAAAATAGCTTCTATTTTGACGGAAGCCCTATTTAACAATCAGCTTGCTGATATATGATTTATTATTGGATGTAATTTTTACAAAGTAAATACCTTTTTTGACATTTTTCAAGTTAATAAAATAATTGTCTTTGTCAATTGTATTTTGATAAATCTCTTTACCGGTTATTGAATAGATATAAACTTCGGCATTCATTAAGTCATGAGATTTGATAACAAATTTACCTGTTGTCGGATTAGGGTAAATGCCTAAAATATTTGTCAATTCATTGATATTTGAAGGAATACATGATACACTTACGTCCCATCCGGAATATTCAAGGAAACCATCAGTTGTAAATTCCAAAGTCAATGCACCGGTAGCATTTGTAGCTGTAAAAGTGTAACCGGTAGCAGAATATCCACCTGTCCACATTCCGTCAGGGTGAGATGAAGGTATGATTGGCGAATTTGTATCCGGACCATCATAAACAAACATATAATCATCATCAACTTCTAAACTCAATAAATCAAAAGTAACTGCAACAACTTCTCCCGCATTATCAGGATAAATTGTAATTATTTGATGAATATTCTGTGAATACGGATTATATGGTCCGCCGTCGTCATAAAAAGTATCGCCACAGCCGGGTGGTGTCATAAAAGTATAAGGTACAGACCATTGATTGCCACTGCCATTACAATTAGATTGTACATAAAAATCATAATATGTCATTGATGTTAATCCTGTCAGGTGGTAAGGATTTGATGTTGCTCCCGAAATCATTGTGCCTTGTCCGGGTGTAAATCCTTTCGGTCCGTATTCAATATTCCAAGTCGTTGCAGAGTTGTTATCTGTCCACAATAAATCAGCTGAATCAACTCTTTTATTGACCACTGATAAATGGTTAGGAGGAAGACAAGAGGGCATTTCTTGAATACTGATATCATCAATTGATATAGCGCCAGCATCACCGTCTCCTCTTACAGCTCTAAATTTGATTTGTGTAACCGTAACGGGAATGTTAATAAAGGCTTGTTGCCAGGTATCGTCGCCTGATGTTTGTTGTTCACCTGATAGAGACCATACACCTTCTGTCCATGTTGAACCATCAAAAGTATCGATGTATAAAATGCCTATCTCAGCTCCATACATGTGATAATAAAAAGATAACAGAGGTTGAGACAAACTTGATAAATCCAAAACAGGACTTAACAATTCGGCGATATCCCCATTATTTGAATTTATGGCATTAGTATATGCATAACTTGTTCCACTATGAGGAAATTCCGGACCGGTATAAGCTGGAGGCGCATTGTCGCTTTCGGTAAGCCATCTGAAAGGAGCTTCGTAAATAAGAGCGCCTGTGTTTTCAGGATTTGCTGTCCAACAACTAGATGACCAATCACCTCCATCGCCTGTAGTAACGTATTCAAATCCATAGTTATATGGAAAATTGATTACTGTATCGCAAGTTGTAACAAAAGAATAAGGACCTTCCCAACGACTGTTATCACCACCGCCACAATCAGCTTTTACATAATAATCATAATGCATGCCTGTTGTCAATCCGGTTAAGTTATAAGGATTGTTAGTAACATTTATAATTGTACCTTGTCCTTGTGTAAAACCTGTAGGACCATATTCAATAACCCATGCTGTTTCATTACCACCGGCTGTCCAAGACAAATCTACAGAATGAGATGCGATATTCAAAGTTGAAAGATCAGTTGGTGGCGGACAAGACGGACAAGCTTCCAATCCGGTAGGGATACTTGGATCCCCTATACTTCCCGGGGTATCGTTGCCCCCCTCATGGGCAACTTCAATATTATTGTTATCATAAACAATGTATAGGTTTTCATAACTATAACCTCCCGGGGTATATTCAAACGATAAGATATCATCAATATTTACGGGAATATAATAAGATTCGATATTAGTACCATAGCTCATCGTTATATTAGATAAGTAAACTACACCGTTTATATATACGGTCAATGAGCCACCATTCCAACCATCATTATGACCATCTAACAGATCAACCCTGAATAATCCGCAAGTACCGGGGGTAGGTGTCGTTGTAGCAGTTAAAGGACCTTCCCAATCACTTGTTCCGGTTCCACCGCTTGCGCCGCAATCAGCTTGTACATAAAAATCATAAGTAGTGCTTGGTGTTAAGCCGGTTAATGTGTATGGATTTGTTGAAACATTTGATAAAATAGTACCTTGTCCTTGCGTAAATCCGGAGGGACCATACTCAATATTCCACGAGGTAGAAGAACCGTTTTGAGTCCAAGATAATCCAACAGAATCATATCCTAAATTTGATATTGATAAGTTATCAGGTGCAATACACGGTAATGTTGTAAAAGTATGAGGACCTCCCCAAAAACTTGTATGCGAACCACAATCAGCTTGCACATAAAAAGCATAAGTTGTATTTGAATCTAAACCTGTTAAAGTGTAAGGGGTTGAAGTAATACCGGTCAATAACGTACCTTGACCTTGGGTAAATCCTATGGGACCGTATTCAATATTCCAAGTAGTAGCATTACCGTTTTCAGTCCAAGACAAATCAACGGCATTGTCGGTAACATTTGAATCTAATAATCCGGAAGGAGCGGGACAAGAAGGACAAGCTATCGGTCCGGTAGGAACATTAGGGTCACCTACGTCTCCGGGTTCAGTGTTGTTTGCCCCTTCATCGATTATTAAATTATCAAGATTGTCATAAACTTTATATTCGTTATTATAATTATAATTATAATAAGTGGGATTAACCCTGATATAATCAAATGATAAAATATCATCTTGCTCTAATGGAATTTCATAAGACTTAAAACCTGAACCGCTATAAAGCGTTAAATCAGTCAAATAAGCTACACCGTTAACATATACGTTTAATTTAGCACCACCCCAACCATATGTACTATTAGAACTTAACAGTTCAAGGTTATAGAAACCGCAACCCGGAAGTGTCATAAAATTGTAAGGTCCTACCCATGCACTTGTATCTCCGCCACCGCAATCAGCTTGTACATAATAATCATAAGATAGATAATGGGTCAAATTATTTAAAGTATATGGGTTGGTAGTAATACCTGTAATCACTGTACCCGAACCGGGTGTAAATCCTGCCGGACCATATTCAATGTTCCAGGTAGTAGCCGTTCCGTTTTCCGTCCATGAAAGGTCGGCGGAATCGGCAGTAATATTAGCAACGGATAACAAGGACGGAGCCAAACACGAAGGCGCTTCTTTAATATTAATATCATCAATTGATATTTTATAAGCATTTCCACCTCTTACGGCTCTAAATCTAATCTGTGTTGTTGTGTTCGGAATCAAGACAAAAGCTTGTTGCCATGGCATATCAGTACTTGCTTGCTGTTCACCGGTAATAGACCAAAGATTTTCAACCCAAGTTGTTCCGTCAAACACATCTACGTAAAGCGTTCTTGTATCTTGCCCATACATATGATAAAAGAATGATAGTTGCGGTTGTGTTAAACCGGACATATCAAAAACAGGGCTAATCATTTTGGCGACATCCCCATCACTGGAACCTACAGATTCGGTATAAGCATAAAGTTCTCCTGAATGGGCGGTTGATGGACCTCCGAAATAAATGTTAGGTGCATTTTCGTCAAAAACTCTCCATCTGTATGGTCCGTTAGATGTATAAGGATCTGCATTATCAGGAATACCATACCAACAACTGTTATTCCAACTACCGGCAGTGTTTGACGAAGCACCCTCAAAACCATAATCATAAGGAAAAGTTGAAATGACATCACAAGTTGTAAAGAAGGTAAAAGGTCCTACCCAAATGCCGGTATCTCCGCCGCCGCAATCGGCTTGTACATAATAATCATAAAGGGTACCGGAACTCAAACCTGTTAAGGTATAAGGATTAGTTGTAACATTTATGGTCGTTCCTTGCCCCGGAACATGTCCATAAGGTCCGTATTCAATATTCCACGACGTTTCAGTACCACCGTTAACCCAAGATAATTCTGCTTGTGAGTTAGTAATATTTGAAACGGCTAAATCGTCGGTTGCCGGACAACTCGGGCATGCTTGCAAGCCGGTTAAAATATCAGGGTTACCTATATCGTCCGGTTCCGTGTCATTAGCTCCTTCATGAGCAATTTCATTGCCATTATTATCATAAACTATGTACTCATCATATTCACTATAATCGCCGGGTGTATAATCAAATGATAAAACATCTTCTTGGTCAACAGGCACATAGTATGATTGAATATTATTATCATAAGAAGTCAAAATATCTGATAAATATGCCACAGCATTTACATATACGGATAACCTTCCTTGATATCCGCCATGGTTTTCTCTAAAAAATTCAAAACTGTAAAAACCACAAGTTCCGGGTGTCGTAAAAGTATAAGGTCCTGTCCACGTACTGGTATTACCACCACAATCGGCTTGTACATAAAAGTCATAAGTTGTTTTGCCTGATAAGCCGTTGAGGGAATAAGAATTTGTATTAAGACTTATAGTCGTTCCTTGTCCGGGTGTAAATCCGGTTGGTCCGTATTCGATATTCCAATTGTTTTCTTGGAATCCTTGTGTCCACGAAAGTTCAGCGGAATTTGTCGTAATATTTGAAGCTGATAAACCTCCCGGAGGCGGACAGTTTGATCCTTCACCAACCGAAAGATTATCAATAGAAGTATTGTAACTTCCCGCATCGCTTACGGCAATAAAACGGAATCTGGTTGTAGAAGTAACCCCGGCTAAAGGTATGGCAACACTTTTCCAACCGTTAATACCGTCATGTTCATGATAGAAAATCTCATTCCAATTGGCACCGTCCGTACTCATTTCTACTTTAAGCCATAAATTGGGGTCAGCAGGTCCGTTCATCCAATAATCAAATGTCAATTGCGGATTCGATAAGTTTGACATATCAAATGTCGGTGTGGTAGCAGTAGTTGTTCTTCCAAACGGTGTACTGTATATATAAAAATATAAATAATGTATTCCATCTGATGCGGAATATGGACCGTGATTATAATTATAATTAGAACCAACCGACCAATGATTAGTATGAGTTCCCGTATTTTCCCAACACGCAAAATTGAAACTATTTTCAAAACTTTCAGACCAAGGCGGAGTAATGACGTCACAATTTAACCAATCGACGGAATTGGTAATATAGGTTTGTGTCATTGAACCGAGAATATCCTTGTCAAAGTTTTCACTAAATTGTGCTTTAATTTGTCCTGTTAAGGCAGACATCAAAAAAATAATGGACGGGATTATGTTTTTCATGGATAACGTAATATATTTGCAACAAAGGTAAAAAAAATGATATTATATTACCTTTTTTTTGTAAGAATTTTATAAGTTTTCGGGATATTTTGGTATAAAAGTAAAGGTTTGACGACTTCACCGAATTGTTGTAACCATTCTGTTCGATGTGTTTGATTATAACTATTCAATCCGTGTAAATAAAGCGAAGTCATAGGCTTAGATATTTCATGATTTTACCGGTTGCGCCGACATTTTTTAAGGCATATTCTTTGGTAATTAAAGCTTTTTGCGAACGTAAATCGGCATTTTGAATTAAATTATGTAAAATATTTTGGAGTTCGGAATAGTTTTGAATGCTCACCAATCCGCCTAATATTTTTAAGTCAACCGCTTCTTTAAACTTTTCAATATGAGGACCGGTGATAATAGGTACACCGAAAACCGCCGGTTCTTGAATATTGTGAATGCTTTTACCGAAACCGTTACCTACGTAAACGATATTTGCATCGGCATAAATTTTATTGAGTAAGCCTATTGTGTTTAAAATTAGAACTTTAAAGTCTGATAATTTAGTGTCGGGATTTATGTCGGAATAACGAATTGACGAGACTTTTAATTTTTTTTCTATTTCGGCTATATGTTTGTCATCTATTTCGTGCGGTGCGATAATCGTTTTATAATTCTCCGTATTTTCATTGATATAGCGGGTTAGCAGTTCTTCATCTTTTGGCCAGGTACTGCCGGCAATCAATAATATTTTATCCTGTTTGAAGTTTTTTACAAAATCATAGGCCGGTGCAGTTTGTGCTATTTGATAAACACGGTCAAAACGGGTATCGCCTGTTGTAGTAACATTTTGAAAACCTTGTTGTTGCAACACTTTTTTGCTGTTTTTGTCTTGCACAAAAAACCGATTGAATGCTTTTAATGATGCTTTTAACCAAGAGCTGTAGGCTTTAAAAAACGGATGATTTTTGGTAAATACACCTGATATCAAATAGGTTTTAATTTGGCGTTTTTTTAATTCGTACAAAAAGTTGGGCCATAAGTCGTATTTGACAAAAAATACGAGGTTTGGCTGTACCAAATCGAGGAATTTTTTGACATTTTGACGGGTATCAATAGGCAAATAACTGACACAATCTGCGGGAGAATTATCTTTTTTCACTTCGTAACCGGAAGCTGAGAAAAATGTTAGAACAATCTGATAATCAGTGTATTTTGATTTAATTTTTTCAATCAAGGGGAGGGCTTGTTCGTATTCGCCCAATGATGAGACGTGAAACCAAATGGTTTTATTGTCGGTTTGCAAACAAGTTTTGAGATGTTGAAAAAGTTGTTTTTGACCGGCTGCGAAATACCGGACTTTCGGTCCAAAAAAATTTCCGAAAAACAACAAAAATTTTTCGGAAATCCATAATGATATATTGTATAAAAGTTTCAATTTGAAAGTATCATATTATCTATGCCAATCTCAACGGCATAACTAACATTGTAACAAATTCGCCTTCTTCCAAACCGTCCACCGGGTGAATCAATGCCGCTTTGCTGGGCAATGACATATTGAATGACACTTCATCAGAATCGAGATTGGCGAGCATTTCGATTAAAAATTTGGAATTGAAGCCGATTGACATATCATCGCCTGCATAATTACAAGTCATACGTTCTTCGGCTTTGCTCGAAAAATCCAAATCTTCGGCTGAAATTTTCAATTCGGAGCCTACAATATCAAAACGGATTAAATGAGTTGCTTTGCTGGCAAAAATATCAATCCGTTTGACAACGTCGAGTAAATTTTGCCGGTCAACAATCATAACATTGGGATTTTCAGTCGGAATAACCGCACTGTAATTGGGGTATTTACCGTTGATCAACCTTGAAATCAGCCGGATGTTATCAAATGTAAATTTTACGTTACGATCGTTATAGGTAACTTCGACATCATCATCAAATCCGACGATATGATTTTTTAAGATTTGCAAAGGTTTTTTAGGTACGATAAAACCGGTTTCTGTAGCGGCTTTCATATCATTTCGTTCGTATTTTACCAATTTGTGTGCATCGGTTGCTACAAAATTTAAACTTTCGGGTGAAAATTCAAAAAACACACCGGTCATAGTCGGGCGAAGATCGTCGGTACCGGTGGCAAAAATGGTTTTACTGACAGCATCAGCCAAGATTCCACCGGGCATATTGATACTTTCGGCTTCATCCATTTCCACGGAATTGGGATAATCTTCGGCGTAGGCATAAGCAAAACTGTATTTTCCGGTGCTACTAACGATATCCATAGAGCCATCATCGTTAAACATAAAAGTCAAAGGTTGCACGGGCAAAGCCTTGATGGTATCTACCAACATACGAGCCGGCAACAAAAACGAAGCATCTTCTTCGGACTCAACTTTAACAATTGCCGTCATGGTTGTTTCCAAATCCGATGCCGTAATCTTTAAGGTATTTTGATATAATTCAAACAGAAAATTGTCTAAAACCGGAACCGTATTATTATTGTTAATGACATTTTTTAACGCTTGTAAATTTTTGATTAATTCGTCACTTGATACTAAAAATTGCATAATCATAATTTTTTCGTAAACAAAAATACAAATTATTTTTTGTTTTGACCTGAAAAAATTAATAACAGATGTATATTTTTACAATTTTCAAGATAAATAATCCTTACATTTGTAGTCAAAATGAAATCTGATGTTATGAAAGTATTAGTTACCGGCGGTTTGGGATTTATAGGTTCTCATACTGTTGTAGCCTTACAAGAAAAAGGTTACGAGGTTGTGATTATTGACAATTTATCCAATTCTGATATCAGCGTTTTGGATGGGATTACTCGTATTACGGGTGTTCGTCCGGAATTTGAAAAAACAGATTTACGAGACAAAGCCAAAGTCATTGATTTTTTTAACCGGTATAATGATATTGAGGGTATCATTCATTTTGCCGCATCAAAAGCGGTCAATGAAAGTGTCCACCAACCTTTGTTGTATTATGAAAACAATATTGGCACCTTGATTTATCTGTTACAACAAATGCAAGAGAAAGCCGTTAGAAACTTTATTTTCAGTTCGTCTTGTACGGTTTACGGTGAACCGGATACTTTACCTATTACGGAGTCGGCACCGGTTAAGCCGGCATTGTCGCCTTACGGAAACACCAAGCAAATAGGCGAAGAAATCATTCGCGATACCGCCAAAGCTTATCCGAAATTTAAAAGTATTGCTCTAAGATATTTTAACCCGATAGGGGCGCATCCGTCCGGGCATATCGGCGAATTGCCTTTGGGTGTTCCTCAAAATTTGGTTCCTTTTGTAACACAAACTGCAGCGGGTATCAGAGAAGTTTTATCCGTGTTCGGCGATGATTATTCTACACCGGACGGTACTGCCATTCGCGATTATATTCACGTGGTTGATTTGGCGGAATCACACGTAATAGCACTCGAACGCTTATTTGAAAACCGGCAAAAAACTAATTTTGAAATTTTTAATATCGGTACCGGACGGGGCAGTTCGGTCATGGAAATTATCAAAACTTTTGAAAAAGTCAACACTTTGAAACTCAATTATAAAATTGTCGGTAGGCGCGAAGGTGATGTTACCGCCGTTTGGGCTGATACCGATTTAGCCGAAAAAGAATTAGGTTGGAAAGCTCGTTTGACTATGGAAGATGCCCTGCGTGATGCTTGGCATTGGCAACAAAATATTTCTGCAAAATAAATTAAAATGTACGATTATATAGTTGTAGGACTTGGGGTTGCAGGCTGGTCGTTTTTGCAGCAGTTAGATGAAAACCGGCAAAATTACATCGTTTTTGACAACTGTTCACAACAATCGACACGGATAGCCGGCGGTATGTTTAATCCGGTGATTCTCAAACGTTTTACACCTGCGTGGAAAGCGCACGAAATGTTGCAATATGCCTTGTTGCAATTTCAAAAAGCCGAATTGCAATACGGCAAAAAATATATACATTATATAAATATTTACCGCAAATTGACCGGCATAGCAGAACAAAACAATTGGATAACCGCGTCGGACAAACCGGTTTTATCCGTCTATATGAAAGATATTGTTTTTGAGAAGATTGACGGTATTGAAGCGCCTTACGGTTTCGGCGTATTGCATGGCACCGGTATTGTCAATGTCAATCAACTGCTCGACGATATTGCTATTGATTTGAAAAAGCACGGCAAACTGATACAAGCGGATTTTGATTACGACCAATTGGAAATTCATCCGGAATATGTCAGCTATCGGAATATCAAAGCGCGTAAAATTGTTTTTGCCGAAGGTTACGGTTTGAAACAAAATCCTTTTTTCAAAGATTTACCTTTGACCGGTACCAAAGGTGAAATGTTGATGATAGAAACCCAAGCTAATATTCCTTATATCGTAAAATCCAATGTGTTTATAGCGCCCAATGTGGCACAAAAAGGTCAATATTATATAGGTGCGACTTACAATTGGGAAGATAAGACCAACACTCCGACAAATACGGCTCGTGAACATTTGGAAAGCAAATTGCAACAACTTTTTGACAAACCTTATAAAATAGTTTTGCAAAAAGCCGGTATTCGCCCGACCGTTATTGACCGGCGACCGCTTGCCGGTAAGCATACGGAATATCATAACTTGGCGGTTTTAAACGGAATGGGAACACGAGGAGTTATCTTGGCGCCTACTATCGCCAAACAGTTATTTCAATATTTGGAATTTGACATACCGATGATGAAAGAAACGGATATCAGGCGGTTTGAAACTATCAACTTTTAACTTTCAACTTATATCTTTATCTTTGTCGCTTAAAATCTAAAAATAATGTATAGAACACATACTTGCGGCGAACTCAATGCCGATTATATAGGACAAAGTGTTAAACTCAGCGGTTGGGTACAAAAAATCAGAGATTTGGGTGCGGTTATTTTTATCGACCTACGCGACCGCTACGGTATTACGCAACTTTCTTTTAATGAAAACAACAGCGATCTGCTGGAACAAGCCCGTCAATTGGGACGTGAATTTGTGATTCAAGCTGAAGGTAAGGTAGTAGAGCGTGCCAGCAAAAATTCTAAAATACCAACCGGTGATATCGAAATATTGGTAGAAAAACTCATACTGCTCAATTCATCGGACATTCCGCCCTTTACCATTGAAGACGAAACCGACGGAGGAGAAGAATTGCGTATGAAATACCGGTATTTGGATATCAGACGCAATCCGGTAAAAAACAACTTGATTTTTCGTTCCAAAGTTACCCGATTGGTACGAAATTATTTGGCAGACCAAGGTTTTATCGATGTAGAAACACCGTATTTGATCAAATCAACTCCGGAAGGCGCTCGTGATTTTGTGGTTCCTTCACGTATGCATCCGGGACAATTTTATGCTTTGCCGCAATCGCCGCAGACTTTTAAACAACTTTTAATGGTCGGCGGTATGGACAAATATGTGCAAATAGTCAAATGTTTTCGCGATGAAGATTTACGTGCTGACAGACAACCCGAATTTACCCAGATTGATTGCGAAATGGCTTTTGTTGAACAAGAAGATATTTTGCAAACTTTTGAAGGTTTGACCAAACATCTACTCAAAGAAATTCATGGTTTGGAAGTTACCGATTTTCCTCGTATCAGTTATGATGAAGCTATGCGTCGCTACGGTAATGATAAACCGGATATCCGTTTCGGAATGACATTTGGCGACTTGACCCAAGTAGCAAAAGGTAAGGGATTTAATGTCTTTGATCAACAAGGAGCCATTTTGGGTATTGCCGTTCCCGGCGCCGCATCATATACTCGCAAACAAATTGACCAAATCACCGACTGGGTCAAACGACCTCAAATCGGTGCCAAAGGCATGGTTTATGTTAAATACAACGAAGATGGTAGTTTTAAATCATCGGTCGATAAATTTTACACACCGTCCGATTTGGCTGAATGGGCTAAAATTACCGGTGCCGGTCCGGGTGATTTGATTTTGGTTTTATCGGGCGAATTGGACTCTACTCGAACACAGCTTAGTGCCTTGCGAATGGAAATGGCAGAACGACTAGGTTTGCGAAAACCGGACGAATTTGCACCGCTTTGGGTAGTTGATTTTCCACTTTTGGAATGGGACGACGAAACCGGACGCTATCACGCGATGCACCACCCTTTTACAGCGCCCAAACCCGAAGATGCGCACTTGTTGGATACCGACCCCGGTAAAGTTCGTGCCAATGCTTACGACTTGGTGCTGAACGGTAATGAAATAGGTGGAGGCTCTATCAGAATTCACGATAAAACCATGCAAGCAAAAATGCTGAAATTATTAGGATTTAGCGATGAAGAAGCAGCAAAACAATTCGGATTCTTGATGAATGCTTTCCAATACGGTGCACCGCCACACGGCGGTATCGCTTTCGGATTAGACCGTCTGGTTGCCATTTTGGGCGGACAAGAAACCATTCGCGATTTTATAGCATTCCCTAAAAACAATGCCGGCCGTGATGTGATGATCGATGCCCCCGATACAATTAGTCGCGAACAATTAGACGAATTGCATTTGCGAATCATTGAATAACACGGCTCTGTTCTTTCAGACTATAAAAATCGTATCAAATGAAAATATTCCGTTCCGAAAGTTTGGTCGATTACCGGACTTACACTTTTAATTATGCTATATATTGCCGGCAAGACGAAGCCGGTGAAACGGATGAAATTTACCGTAGCGGATTTTTGCCTTACAGCAATACTTTAACTTTGAAACAACCGCATTATTATCTGTCCAGAAGTTTGAGAGTTGTATTGGACAATTTTGTACCCACTTCTGAAAACAGAAGGATAGATAAAAAAATGTCGGAATTGAAACCTGAAATTTTACTTTGGCAAAAAAAAGATTTTCAAAACGATGCGCACTTCAAAAAATTCTGTTTGGATTACGCTGCTATTCGCTTTGACGGGGCTATGTCGCCTGAACGTTTTGAATACATCTATAATTGGCTCTACCTGTCCCATATTTTTGAATTTAAAGATGCAAACGGGAATGTTTTGGGTTATGTTTTTGCCATAATGACTGAAAGCATATTGCATTATTGGTTTTCGTTTTACGATTTGCAATACAGCCGTTTGGGTTTGGGCAAATGGATGATGTTCAAAATCATAGATTGGGCAAGGGCAAAGGATTTAGAAGAAGTTTATCTCGGCACTTGTTACGGCACCAAAGCCATGTACAAAATGCGTGATTTTAAAGGATTGGAATATTTTGACGGCAACAAATGGTTGCCGGATATGAAGTTGCTCAAGCAAAAATGCAAAACCGATGACAATTTTGTAGCGGACGATTTTAA
>JALVKK010000039.1 GCA_027033875.1 Flavobacteriales bacterium | reverse complement strand
ATAACGTGTGCGTTGCGACAAAACTTTTTTTAATATTGCCTTGCGATTATCCGTTACAAAATTTTCCAAATACGAAATGTAATCTTTCACAATCATTTTTTATTCTATTGCAAATTTAGTTATTATCGGTTAATCAGGTGTCTGATAAACGGCGTCGAAACCTGTAACGGTATTACAAATATAAGATTATCAGGCACATATATTATTTTGCAAAATTTTAACTATTTTTTATGTCAAAAAACACAATAAATTCGCCTGTATTTCATTATATTTATAGCATTAAAAAAGCAGTTTTCTATGGCACGAGCATTTTATAATTATACTATAACAATTCTAAATAAACTTAGTTTCGATCCCGAATTATTTAAAAAAGAATTAGAAAAATCATACAAAGCGCTTCTGCCACACGAAAAAAGAGAACTTAAAATTTGGTTACATCAATTTTTATTAAACGAACCGCAATTAAGAGAAAGGCTTAAACAATCTCCTGTGTTTTCAGAACAAAAGGCATACAAACTTCGCAATCATTTGTAATGTTATTTTTTATGAAAAAAGTCTTTTAAAGCCAAACGCACACTTCCTTTGTCGAGAAGTAGCCTACGCGCTTCGTCGTAAGACAAATTAGTTTCATTCATAATCATTTTGGTGCCGCGATCCACGAGTTTGGCATTGGTCAATTGCATATCAACCATTTTATTACCCTTGACACGCCCCAGTTTTATCAAACTACTTGTTGAAATCATGTTTAACACTAATTTTTGCGCTGTTCCGGCTTTCATCCGGCTGCTTCCGGTTACAAATTCCGGTCCTACAACCACCGTTACCGGATATTCGGCAGCTTGCTCCAACGGACTGCCGGGATTCATTGTAATACAGCCGGTTACCGCTCCAGTTTCACGTGCTTTTGTAACCGTGCTAACTACATAAGGTGTTGTACCTGAGGCAGCTATCCCAATCAAAACATCTCTATCACTAAAATTTTTTGCCAACAAATCTTGCCATCCTTGTGTCGTGCTGTCTTCTGCTTCTTCTACGGCTTTTCTGATAGCCGTATCACCGCCGGCAATCAACCCTACCACCAAATCGTCTTCCACGCCAAAAGTAGGCGGACATTCGCTGGCATCTAAAATACCCAACCTGCCACTGGTGCCGGCACCAATGTAAAACAATCTACCGCCTTTTTGCAATTTTTCCACAACTTGTTCTACCAAAGCTTCTATCTGAGGAATGGCTTTTTCTACAGCAAAAGGTACTTTTTTGTCTTCATTGTTAATATTGACTAACAATTCGTGTGTACTCATCTGTTCCAAATGATTATACAAGGAATCTTTCTCAGTTATTTTTTCAAATTTTTCTTCACTCATTTTATAAAAATGCTAAATCTGTTATAATATTTTTTTATAGTTCTCTCAGGTCTTTGTCGCCAAACTGCCGGAATGCGTTTGTAAAATCCGAAATGTGCTTTGACTACCGCCCAAGTATGTTTAGGTTTACCTTGAAATAAAAACACGATACCGGCTAATCCGTCCAAAATTAAACGTATAAAAATTACCGGTATAATATAAAATACCGGCAAATTTTTAAGTAGCATCATTAGATTATTTCTAAAATTAAGATATGTTTTAAACGGACTTTGATAATTTAAACTGGCACCTCCTAAATGATAAACCGTTGAGTCCGGGACATATTTAATTTGCTTTCCGGTATTTTTGACCCGCCAACACAAATCTATTTCTTCTTGATGGGCAAAAAAACTTTCGTCAAAACCTTGATGTTTATCAAAGGTTTCCTTTCTAATAAAAAAGCAAGCGCCGGACGCCCAAAAAATTTCCTTCGGCTTATCATATTGACCTTTGTCTTCTTCTACCGTAAACAGTATCCTTCCATCGCAATACGGATAACCGAAAAAATCAAGATAACCACCCGCCGCACCGGCATATTCAAACATTTTTTTGTCTTTAAAATCTTTTATCTT
>JALVKK010000038.1:3726-6005 GCA_027033875.1 Flavobacteriales bacterium | reverse complement strand
CGGTCGATACGGTGTACTACGCCGAGAAAAACATTGCCGGGTTTGTGATATTTAATTTTAATATAAGCTTTGACGATATCAACCAAAGGCGTATCCCCGGTTTTATCACCTTGTACGATGTCGCCGGGGCGTTTATTGATAACAATTAAATGATTGTCTTCGTAGGAAATTTGAAGATTATCGAGACCGGTTTTCATCAATATTGTTCCTTTTCGTTGGGAAAATCCAAAGATTTAACATCATTGATATATTGCGAAAAGGCATCGGTCATAATTTGGTGCAAATCGGCATAACGTCTCAAAAAACGCGGGCTGAAATCTTTGGTCATTCCCAGCATATCGTGCATTACCAAAACTTGTCCGTCCACACCGGCACCTGCGCCGATACCTATAACCGGAATTTTGACGTTTTTAGCGACTTGTTCTGCCAAAACAGCCGGAATTTTTTCCAATACCAAAGCAAAAATGCCTAATTTTTCTAAAAGTTCGGCATCTTTGACCAATTTTTCAGCTTCTTTTTGTTCTTTGGCTCTTACGGTATAGGTTCCGAATTTGTATATGGATTGCGGCGTTAAACCCAGATGGCCCATAACGGGAATACCGGCACTCAAAATACGGGTAACGGAATCGGCAATCTCTTCACCACCTTCAAGTTTTACGGCGTGTCCACCGGATTCTTTCATAATACGAATAGCCGACTCCAAAGCTTTTTTTGAGTTACCTTGATAGGTACCGAAAGGCAAATCGACGACCACCAGTGCGCGATCAACCGCTCTGACAACCGACGAAGCGTGATAAATCATCTGGTCGAGGGTAATCGGTAAGGTGGTTTCGTGTCCCGCCATGACATTGGAAGCCGAATCACCGACCAAAATAATATCGATGCCGGTGGCATCTAAGATTTTTGCCATGGTATAATCGTAAGCAGTGAGCATGGCAATTTTTTCACCGGCTTGTTTCATGTCAAACAAGCGTTTGGTGGTTATTTTTTTGTATTCTTTGTGAACGCTCATATCTTATTTAGGTTCTAGTCCTTCGGCTATATTGTATAACTTTTGTTTGTCCAGAAGTTTGATTTTTTTGGCTTTGGAGTATATGATATTATCTTTTTTGAATGACGATAAAATTCTGATAACTGACTCTGACGCTGTTCCTATAATATTGGCCAATTCTTCACGAGAAAGCAAAATATTGATATTGCCGTCACGGTCTGATCCGAAAATATCTTCGAGATGCAATAAAGTTTCAGCCAGTCGTTCTCTAACCGAATGTTGCGCCAGATGTGAAATAATCATATTGGCAACTTTTAAATCATTGCTTAACAATCTTAGCATCTCGAGTGTAAAATCTTTGTTGGACAATAAATTTTTAAAAACTTCCTTTGGAATGGAACAAGCGGTTACATCTTCAATAGCTGACAAATTTAAAGTAATGGATTCGTTGTTAAAAACCGAACGGTAACCTATTAAATTTCCGGATTTGACAAATCTGATAATTTGTTCTTTGCCGGAAGAATTGTATTTGGATAGTTTGCCTTTTCCGGACATTAAACAATAAACCACACGACTAGGTTTTCCTTCTTCTAAGATCAAATCGCCTTTTTTAAAATGTAAGACTTTTTTATGTTCCGATATGTAATCTAAATCTTTTTTTGAAAGAGTTTTAAAAGAATTTAGTTGATGAATTAAACAGAGATTGCAATTTTTCATTAAATCGTTATTTTGGTTTTTCAATCAGATAAACAAATTGAAAAGAACATCTTAATTTAATTGGACAAAGTTATAAAAAAAGATTTAAAAAAATGACAATAATCATTTAATCTAACCGAATGTCGAATTTGTTCAAAATAACAAAAGTTTTATGCTAATTTCTTGCAAAAAAAAAGCAATATTGATTGTTTTGTTAATAAAAGAACAAAAAAAAGCGTATAATTGACTAAATAAAAACTTTAATAAAAAAAACTTTTTTTTTCAAAAATAATTCATAGTTTTGCACAATGATTTTATTTCGGTCAAAATAGCGACCTCAAAGGAAAGGATTTAAAGAAATTATAAATAGATTGTAATTATGAAAAGGACTTATCAACCATCCAAAAGAAAAAGAAGAAATAAGCACGGTTTTCGTGAGAGAATGGCTACTAAAGAAGGGCGTAAAGTTTTAGCACGTCGTCGTGCCAAAGGCAGAAAAAAATTGTCTGTTTCGTCAGAACCGAGACACAAAAAATAATTGTTTTTTTCTTTTAGAACAATCAAAGCTCGCTACTTGGCGGGCTTTTATTGT
>JALVKK010000038.1:0-3626 GCA_027033875.1 Flavobacteriales bacterium | reverse complement strand
TTTTATTGTCGGACAAAATCTGAAATCTTTGTCCTGTCGTCTGAACGAATTTACTTACAATGAATAATAGAACAGGTTTAATTTTCCAGTTTTTTTAGTTTATTTATTAAATTGTGAGCCGTCAAATCATATTGTACCGGTACTATTGACACATAACCGTTATTCAAAGCATATACATCTGTATCGTTTCCTTTGTCTTCATAAGTAAAATTGCCGTTGAGCCAATAATAATCACGCCCAAAGGGATTGGTGCGTTTGTCATAAGTTTCGTGCCATTTGTCCATGGCTTGGCGGGCAATTCTAATACCTTTAATTTTGCTTAACGGTAAATAGGGGATATTGACATTTAAGGCTATACCCTGAGGTAAACCGTTTTGTAGCACTTGCGAAGCAATTTTGTGCATATAAAATTTTGCCGGGTCCAAATCGGCATGCCAATCGTAATTGTCCAATGAAAAACCGATAGACGGAATCCCTTCGATAGCCCCTTCGATGGCTGCACCCATAGTACCACTGTACAATACATTAACCGAATTGTTGACACCGTGGTTCAGTCCCGAGACCAATAAATCCGGTTTGCGGTCAACAGCATGTGCCAAACCTAACTTGACGGCATCAACCGGCATACCGTTGGTTTTAAATTCTTTTTGCGGACCGTCATCTATCGTTATCGGGTCTAAATGCAGAGGCTGATGAATGGTTACGGCATGGCCTTTGCCCGAATGCACCCGATCGGGTGCTACCACTATCACATCGCCTAATTTGTTCATCATCTCAATCAAAGCTCTGATGCCCGGAGCAGTGATACCGTCATCATTAGTTACAAAAATCAAAGGCTTCAACATAGAAAAATTTTTAGGGTATAAAGATATGTAAAATTAGTAGAAAGTTAAAAGTTGAAAGTTGAAAGTTTTCAGATAAATGATTTTTGAAACATAATTTTTTTGAAATTTAATAAAAAACGTTAATTTTTTTATATGCTACATAAGTTCTAAAGTTTTTTTGTAAGTTTGTTTTATAAATTTGTACAAAGAAATTAATCTTAAAAATTATAGTTTATGAAAAAAATTACATTTTTATTTTTATTGACCGGCTTTTGGGTTTTCGGTCAAGATTTTGTCGATGCTACCGGTGGATTGCCTCAATTGATTTATGGTTTTAGTGCTTGGGGCGATTATGACGGCGACGGCGATTTGGATTTATTTTTTACAGGACAACTTAATGCCAACAGCAACGGTGGCGGTCTGTACGAGAATGACAACGGAAACTTTACCTTGGTAACTAATTCCGGATTACCTTTATACAGTATGGGTGAGGCTAAATGGGGCGATACGGACAATGACGGTGATTTAGACCTTGTTGTTATGGGATATGCCGGAAACGCTGCTTATGCCAAAGTTTTTGTCAATAACGGCAACGGGACTTTTACCGATGCCGGTGCCGGTTTACCCGACATCTATATTGGTTATCTCGATTTGGGTGATGTAAACGGCGATGGTTTGTTAGATATTGCATTAACTGGATTTGATGACACAAACAATGTTGATTTAGCAAAAATTTATATAAATAACGGAAATAATAATTTTACGGAACTGACAAGTGCAAGTTTACCGCCTGTAAATTACGGTAAAATTAAGTTTGTAGATTATGATGCTGACGGCGATTTGGATATTACATTGGCAGGTTTTAGCGATCTTACTTATGTGGCTTATACCAAAGTATGGGAAAATGACGGTTCGCAAAATTTCACGGAAAAAAGTTTGGGTTTACCGCAACTTTGGCTGGGAGATTTTGAGTGGGGAGATGTCGATGGCGACGGCGATTTGGATTTTGTGATTATCGGAACCGCCAGTTCGGATAGTGAAGCACATTTGATGATAAATGATAACAATACTTTTACCGATGATCCGCATTTTGCCAATATAACCGGAGCGCATCGCGTATCTAGTTTGGAAATGGCGGACTACAATAATGACGGTTCGTTAGATATTTTTCTTACCGGAATGAATGTAGCAGGCGGAGCTGAGAATATAGTTGCCAATTTGTATGAAAATAACGGCAGCGGTATTTTTACCGAAAACACCAATGCTACTTTTACCGGTGTCAATTACAGTGATGCCGATGCAGCCGACTATGATAATGATGGTAAAGTAGATATCTTTGTAACCGGAGCAGATGCCAATAATTTCGGGGTAGCCAAATTGTATCACAACGAATATCCCGATGCCGTCAGTGAAGTATTGGCAACCCGATTTGATATCTATCCCAATCCGGCTCACAATGTCGTTAATATTGAAAATCATGACAATTTTAATTATATGATAGGTATAACCGATTTGACAGGAAAGATTGTTTTAAACAAAAGCGCCTCGGGTTCCGTACATATTGACGTTTCAAATTTGCCAACCGGTATGTATTTAATTAAAATATCAGATCAGCAGAACAGTTTCGTTAAAAAAATAGTTATTAAATAAGTAAGTCTTTTTTAGACTTACATTATTATATAGAAATTTATCCTGTCGAAAATATATTTTCGACAGGATTTTTTTTACAATATTTCTATATTAAGCAAATTATATGCTGAAACGAACATGAATTTTTTTAATCATAAAATACACACAAGGATATGATTAAAATAAATTCATGAGAGTTCCTGAATGTATTATAAATTTTTATTATTTTTTTTGTAAAATAAAAATTTTAAACAGATGAAATTTTGTAAAAATGTTTAAGCTATGAAAAAAAACTTTAACTTTGCCTGATACAAAATTCATAATCCATGAAAAAAGGACCGCTTTTTTATGCAAAAATATTGCTTTTCGGCGAATACGGTATCATCAAAGACTCCAAAGCCTTGGCGATACCATACAATCAATATCAAGGCGGTTTATTTATCGGTGATTTAAAACAATCAGTTGATAAAAATTCTAATGCTAAACTAAAAGAATTTTATCAATACTTACAAAAAGCTCAAACGGTACATCCTGATATCTTGGATTTGGATTTAGCCCAATTTAAATCGGATTTAGAAAAAGGTTTATATTTTAAATCCAATATTCCGGAAGGTTACGGTGTGGGAAGTTCGGGTGCTGTTGTAGCGGCGGTTTATGAGCGATACGCCCGTCAAAAAATCACGGTTTTAGAAAATTTAACTCGCGACAAACTGCTCAAACTCAAAGAGATATTTGCTTTGATGGAAAGTCATTTTCACGGCAAAAGTTCCGGCTTGGACCCGCTTAACAGTTATCTGAGTATCCCTATTTTGATACAATCCAAACAAAACATTGAGCCTACCGGTATTCCTGCACAAAACGAAGGTAAAGGCGCTATATTCTTGATAGATTCCGAACAAATAGGCGAAACCGGTGATATGGTCAGTATTTTTATGGAAAAAATGAAAAACGAGGGTTTTCGTAAAACACTAAAAACGGAGTTTATCAAATACACGGATGCTTGTGTCAACGATTTCTTGCAAGGTAATATCAAATCTTTATTCGGCAATTTAAAACATTTGTCGGCAACAGTTTATCGAAATTTTAAACCGATGATACCGACAAATATGTTGGATATTTGGAAAAAAGGAATGGAAACCGATGATTATTATCTCAAACTTTGCGGCTCGGGGG
>JALVKK010000037.1 GCA_027033875.1 Flavobacteriales bacterium | reverse complement strand
ATTTACAACCGATTTATGATTTTTGCAAATCGGCTGGCAAAAAATGAGCTTATTCAATAGCGATTTCAAATATTGTGCCGAATCATGTTGATGCGACTTTCCGGATTACAACATTTCGTTCCCCGTGTCATAATAATTCCGATGTGTATAGATTATTCAATTCGACTTATGACATTTAACAAATTATTTGCAAAAAAAATATTTATTAAAAGAAAAAGCCGAACATTAATGTAAATATTGTTAAAAAAAAATCTTTATTGACATATCGATTTGATTTTTAATGACTTTTTATTAAGTTTGCGATATAAAAATTTGTATTTATGTGGAAAATTTTTTTAAAGGAAGTCAAAAATCCGGAAAATAAAAAAAAACCAATTAAAAAAAGACCGGTCAAAAAAGGATCTGCCAAAAAAGCTCGTTCACGTTCGAAAACCTTAAAAAAGAAAACGAATAAAGAGGATGAAAATATTAAATCTTTAAAAATATTGGAAAAAACATTAGATAAGAAATTAGAAGAATTAGATACGCAAAAAAATAATATCCAAGAGCTAGTTATTCCGGAAGAAGTGTTAGAGACTAATGACCAAATACTTGATGAAACGACACAAACAGACTTATCTGTATCAGCTGAAAAAACAAATTATGATGTTGATAATCAACATGAAAACAAATTAGAAGAAAATCCGGAAAATATTCGAGAAACCGATAAAGAGCCTGTTGATAATGTAGTGGAAGAACCGGTAAATATTTCTTATGAATTGACAGACCAAGAAGAAGCTTTGGTTCAAATAATCAAAAAATACGAAGCGGAAAAAACATACGGACTACTTTATGGCGTAATTGTTGATAATCAGTCAGGTAATTTGATTTATCAAAAAGAAAACCGGACTTATAACATTTCATTTATTACCGGATTTATCGATCATTATTTTGATATTACCGGTATTGATAAAAATAGCGAACAACTTATATTAGCAGAACTCGAAAAAAATTCGTTTCTTTGCATTCAGGTATTTCCGGAATATTATTTCGGATTGCTGTTTAATCGCAATGAGGTATCTTTTGGTCAGTTATTAAATGTCATCAGACCGAAATTGATCAATGATTATTATCAAGTGATTAAAAAGGAATAGATTTTAATTTATAAACTTTTATTATGAATGTCAAAAAACTAAAAGAAGCAATTGAAGTTCTCAAAGAAAGTTTGGATGGCGCCTTAATAGCGACCGATATTTGGCCTACGGGTTCGGGCACTGCCGTAGCCGGGTTTAATCAAAATCCGCAAGCAACCGCATTGTTTGATAAAGTTACGGACTATATGCGCAAGGCTTTGAAAGGTGCCGGTTTTCCCGATATCAAAGATTATTATTTATTGGAGATGGACGGCGATGCCATGGTTGTCGTTATGCAATTCAAAAACGAAGGCTATCAATGGGGTATGTTGGTTGATACCAATAAGGTAAATTTAGGATTGTTGTTAAATATTGCGCTTCCGGAGGCTCGCAGAGCGTTTTTGGAAGCCTATAATGATTGATAAAATTCAAAAAAAATCCGTCCCGACTTTCGTCGGGACGGATTTTTTTTTTAAACTTTTAGTTCCGAATTATCCGGTGCATAATATTTGTATTCCAAATATTTAAATGAATCACGCGGTTGTACTTTAATTTTTGCTTTGTATCGCCACTGCCACTTGCGTCTGATAGACCAAAAACCTTTGGTTAGATAAGCAGCAATAAAAGGATGAACATGTAAATGAATGTTCTTTTGTCCCTGCATTGTCAGGCGTTTGATATCTTCTTCAAATCGCGTAATCAATGTTATGGGAGCATCTGTTTCGCCTTTGTGTACCAAACTCGGATTTTTTTCGGTTGTATTGATATTTCGTTCCGGTCTGAATCGTTGGCGGGTGATTTGCATCAATCCGAAACGCGATAAAGGTAAAATTTTGTGTTTGGCACGATCATCAGCCATCAGGCTTTTCATGTG
>JALVKK010000036.1 GCA_027033875.1 Flavobacteriales bacterium | reverse complement strand
CTGCCGGGAATTTGTCATTCACACCTTCAAGATTAACTTGTTCCAATACTTCATTTACCCTGTCCTTTTTCTCTGCCGGCGACATTTTCGTAAACATTCTCATCGGGAATTTGATATTTTCTTCAATTGTCAATGAGTCAAACAAGGCATTACCCTGAAAAACAACGCCTACTTCTTTGCGAATTTGACGTTGTTCTTTTAGTGATAATTGATCCCAAATACGTCCGTCAAAAGAAATATGTCCTTTGTTGGGTTCAATTAAGCCCAACATACTTTTTAAAAAAACCGTTTTTCCCGATCCGCTTCGTCCTATAATCATATTAGTTTTACCGGTTTCAAATTTTGCGGATATACCTTTGAGAACGTTTTTTTCTCCAAATGATTTGTGAATGTTTTTGACTTCAATCATCTAACTTAACAATAATTGGGTTAAAATATAATTGAATATGATGATATTGACACTGGTCCAGATAACCGCTTGAGTTGCGGCTCGTCCTACTTCGAGCGAACCGCCTTTGACATAATAACCGTAATATGAAGGAATAGTCGCAATAAAAAAAGCAAAAACCAGTGTTTTAATCAACGCATATATCACATCAAAACTATCAAACATATAGCGAATTCCTTTCAGATAATCATAAGATAAGACCATGCCGGTCATATTGCCGACTACCCAACCGCCAAAGACACCGAGAAACATACTGATGATAATTAAAAAAGGATAAAAACTAACAGCAGCGACTACTTTGGGTAAGACCAAATAATTTAAGGAATTGACACCCATAACATCTAAAGCGTCTATCTGTTCGGTGATACGCATGGTACCGATAGTCGAAGCTATATACGAACCGACTATACCGGCTAAGATAATCGAAATAAAGGTCGGTGAAAATTCCAATATAATAGATTTTATTGTAGCGTATCCTATATATAGTTTATCTATGAGCGGATTACTCAAATTTCTGGCGGTTTGAATCGTAACGACACCACCGATAAAAAATGAAATAAAGCTAACCAATCCTATCGATTTAATACCCAAATCTTCTACTTCTTTAAAATAATTTTCCCAAAATATTTTAGGTTTTTGGGGTTTTTTAAAGATTTGTTTGAGCATCAAACTGTATTTTCCAATGCTATTGAGATACATTAATTAAATTTTTCAGCTAAAATATGAAAATTAGTTGAATATTTGAGTAATAAGTCAGCGGTGCAGGGGATAGGGGATAAAAGAAGAGCCTGCCGTATTTGACAAGCTCTGTAATTTATGAATTTTGACGATTGTCCGGTCGTTTTTCTTTACGAGGCGGACGCGGTAACAATGTTTTTCGCGATAATTTCATTTTACCTCTGTCAAAACCGATTAATTTAACTTTTACGGTATCACCTTCTTTCAATACATCTGTTACTTTATTGATGCGTTTCCAATCTATTTCGGATATATGCAACAAGCCTTCCGTTCCTGGGGCAATTTGGACAAATGCCCCGAAATCTTTGATAGATACAACTTTTCCTTCATATACTTCGCCGACTTCGGGTTCAAAAGTTATAACATCTATACGGTCCAATACTTTTTGAATTTTAGCCATATCGGTTCCCATAATTTCGATGATACCTTTACCATCGATTTCTTCAATAACAATGATCGTATCGGTATCTTCCTGCAATTGTTGAATATCTTTACCGCCTTTGCCTATAACCGCACCGATAAAATCTTTCGGAATTTCAATTTTGACCATTTTAGGAACAAAATCTTTGACGTCAGGTCTAGGCTCAGAAATGGTTTTTTCCATTTCGCCCATGATATGCAAACGACCGATTTTGGCTTGGTGTAGGGCTTTTTCGAGGATTTCCCGTTTCAAATCCTTGATTTTAATATCCATTTGACAAGCGGTAATACCGTCTTTGGTACCGGTAACTTTGAAGTCCATATCTCCCAAATGATCTTCGTCGCCGAGTATGTCAGACAAGACTGCATAGTTTTTGGTTTCTTCATCGTATATCAAGCCCATGGCGATACCCGATACCGGTTTTTTCATCTGAATACCGGCGTCCATCAGTGCCATTGAGCCGGCACAAACAGTAGCCATTGACGAAGAACCGTTAGATTCCAAAATATCGGATACGACTCTTATGGTATAAGGCGAATCTTCCGGAACCATAGGCTCCAAAGCACGTTGTGCCAAATGCCCGTGTCCTATTTCACGACGAGACGTACCTCGCAACGGACGGGCTTCGCCGGTTGAAAATGGCGGAAAGTTATAGTGTAAATAAAATTTTTCTTCACTGCGCAAAGTTGCACCGTCTATCATATTGACTTCACGTGAAGTGCCTAGAGTTACCGTAGCGAGCGCTTGGGTTTCGCCTCGGGTAAAAATAGCGGAACCGTGAACGGAAGGCAGATAATCGGCTTCTGTCCAGATAGGTCTTATTTCATCGGTTTTTCGTCCGTCTAATCGCAAACCTTCATTTAAAATCAAATCACGAACGGCTTTTTTCATCACTTTGTGAAAATATTCACCGATCATTTTGCCTTTTTCTTCTAAAGTTTCTTCGTCATAAGTTTCCAACAATTCATCTTTTACGGCACTAAACTTTTCACTGCGTTCGTGCTTGCCGGTGCCTTCTTTGGCAATGGCATACAGTTTATCGTAAACTGCTTTTTCTATTTCTTCGTACAAAGCATCGTCTGGTTCGTCTTTCGGATAATCTCTTTTGGGAAAAGCTTTGGCTACTTGTTCGGCAAATTTCTTTTGTACGGCTATTTGTTTTTTTATAGCTTGATGCGCAAATTCAATTGCTTCAATCATATCCTCTTCACTGACTTCTTGCATTTGTCCTTCTACCATGGTTACGGAATCTTCGGTACCACCGACCATCAAGTCAATTTCAGCTTCTTGTGTAGAATCATAGTCGGGATTGATAACCAGTTCGCCGTTGATTTTAGCGACTCTCACTTCCGAAATAGGTCCTTCAAAAGGAATATCGGATACCGATAAGGCGGCAGAAGCTGCCAATCCGGCTAACGAATCGGCTTGTACGTTTTCGTCGTGAGACATCAATTGAATCATAACTTGCGTCTCAGCGTGATAATCTTTCGGAAATAAAGGTCTCAATACGCGATCAACTAATCGCATCACTAATATTTCTTCGGTACTGGGACGTCCTTCTCTTTTGAAAAATCCGCCCGGAAATTTACCCGATGAAGCAAATTTTTCTCGATAATCTACCGTTAAGGGTAAAAAATCGATATCGGGATTGATGTCTTTTGAAGCAACTGCTGTCGCCAAAAGCATGGTATTTCCCATTCTTACAACCACGGAACCGTCCGCTTGTTTGGCTAATTTGCCGGTTTCTATGCTAATGGTTCGACCGTCGTCAAGTTGTATGGTTTCTCTAATTGGTTCTGGTATCATAAAATAATTTTAATTTGTAGTAAATCAGTTAGTTATAACTGAAAATACAGTTGATAAAAATGCAAAAAAGGGCAGTTGCCTGCCCTTTTTTAAACGCTTACGGCTTATTTACGTAAGCCTAATTCTTTAACGATTTTACGATATCTTTCAATATCGTTGTTTTTCAAATAGTTTAAAAGACTACGTCTTTTTCCTACCATTTTGACTAAAGCTTTTTCAGTGCTGTAATCATGTTTGTTCTTCTTTAAATGTTCGGTCAAATGGTTGATACGATATGTAAACAACGCTATTTGTCCTTCCGGTGACCCGGTGTCTTTTTCTGATTTTCCGTATTTGGCGAAAATCTCTTTTTTTACTTCCGGTGTTAAATACATGCCAATATTTTTTTTAAATGATTATTATGTATGTTATAAATTCAAGTTGCAAAGATACAACTATTTTTTGTATGAGCAAATGGTTATTGAAATGAAAGTTTTGAATGATTTTGTCAGTATATACGTATGCTGACCAATATAGACTCCGATACCGGCATACCGTATTGTATTTATTAAGAGATGCCGGAATTGATAATTATTAATTAATAAAATATTAATGTTTTGTATGAGGTATTATCGCTTTTTCGTATCGTTGTTTTATTTCTTGTAAAAGTTCTAACGACATCTTTGATTTATAGAGTCGAATCATATCTTTAACGGTTTCATCTTTATAAAAAATACCTTTGACGACATCGTAATTGTTATTACTGACATTGTGTTTTATCTGCATAGTTATTTTTCTGAAATTTTCCCAAGATAAATACTGCGGAATTTCGATATAAAACATATTTTCAACACAAGCATCAGCAAAAATATTTTCAACTAACATTTTGATATTAAAATATTTACTGATTTTAATCGAAACCGGCTTATCAGTTTTCAAAATCTTGTTTTTTAGTAATTTAAACCCGTATCCCATAAGTTTTTTTTGCAATTCCGGAATTTGTTCATAGCTGTCCAAAGCTTTGACACGGATACCGTAATATACAGAATTACCGATTAAGATTTTGGCAAACGAAGCATTTATTTTTGAGTCGGTTTCTTTGTTGTATGCAGCTTGCGCCCTCAATATTTTAGCCCAAGAATATAATTGTGAGGTTAAAATAATAATAGAACGCGGTTTGGAACTAAAATTAAAATCACAACCGTGAAATCCGGGAAACGGATGATCGATGTTGACAACAACGGTTTTAGGTAAAATTTGATGCTTTAACAGACTGATTTGTTCTTCTTTGATTATATGTCCTACAACTTCTCTTGTATTTTTCATGCAAATTATTATTTTGGTTTAAATATACATAAATATATGAAAATAACCAAAAAAAATATTGTTTTTTTTCAATAAAGGGGCAAAAAAATATCTAATAAAACAACAATAAAGTTTAATATTTGTTTTGATATTACCAATAATATTTGTATATTGCACTGATTATCAATACATTTATTTCTAGTTTGACAAATAATGCCGAAGAATTTCAAAAACAAATTCGTTTACATTGAGGTAATGGTGTCAAAAGAAAGAGTCTTAAATCGAGCCGGAATAATCAATATTCACTAAAAATGTTAAATTTATAATGCGTTTAGCCTGTATTATCGAAATCTCTCAATCACAAATCGAACGAGCATACCGGTATCAATCATACTTCAAAACCTTGACCGGAGAAATTTTACTGATAACCAATACAGGTAGCAGGAGCATGATTAGTATGGCAATCAAAACACCGGCATTGAGTAAAATAATATCTTTTAGACTTATAAAAACCGGTGCGGTACGAACATAATAGGTTTCGGGGTTGAGCTGAATAAAACCGAATTTACTTTGTAATAATATTAAACCTAATCCGATAATGTTGCCTATCAACAGCCCAATACTAATAATGTATGCCGCTTGAATTAAAAATATTTTTTGCAACTTTCTGTTTGAACTGCCCAATACTTTCATAATGGCTACAAATTGTCGTTTCTCAAAAATAATAACCAAAAGCGTCGTAATCATATTGAGTCCTGCAATAAAAATGATGATAATTAAAATCAATAAGATGTTGAAATCGAACATGTTAATCCAATTGAAAATCAACGGATACTTTTCAATTATTGATTCGGTATTGAGCGTAGAAGGTACATTTTCGTATATTTCGTCTGTTTTTGACGTGATTTGTGTAAAATCATCGATAAGCACTTCAAATCCGCCGGTCAATGTATCTTGCCATTTGTAAAGTTTTTGTACCATTTTCAAATCGCCGATAAGATAAGTTTTATCAAAATCTTCAAAACCGGAATCGTATATACCGGCAATTTTAAAGACTCTGAGTTGCGGTTTTTGAGAGCCTTGACGCAGAAAAAAAGTATTGATTTTTTGGTGCAATTTTAATTGCAAGCGATCGGCAATAGTTTTGGATAAGATAATACTATCATTCATGCGTTTGCCGTAATGCGGAATTTTGCCTTGTATCAAATAAGGTTTGAACAAATCCCAATTATACAGGCTATCTACACCTTTGAGGATAATCCCTTCAAAATCTTTTTCGGTACGAACAATGCCACCTATGGTTGCAAAAGCCTGCAGGTTTTTGATGCCGTCAAT
>JALVKK010000035.1 GCA_027033875.1 Flavobacteriales bacterium | reverse complement strand
AAAAGATCATTTACAAAAAATATTATAAAAACGGTCGTGTTAAAGAGTATTACGAACTTAATAAAGATAGTATAAAAGACGGCGTTTTTAAAACGTTCTATCCAACAGGAGAATTGGCTTTAAAAGGTTGGTTTCATAACGGAAAAAATGTTGATTCGGGGTTTGTGTATTATAAAAACGGTCAAGTCAAAGAAAAAGGTATTTCAATAGATTTTAAGAAAATGGGCTGGTGGTCTTATTTTGATTCATTAGGTCATTTGGTTAAAAAAGAACAGTATATCAATGTCAAAAACTATTATTCCAAAGATACGGTAAAAGATCCTTATTTAGCGAATCAAGAAGTTGTGTATAAATCAGATGGTACCATTGATACTTTGCAAAGTTTCTTTTTTAATATAAAACCCGTTTTATATCACAAAGACAGTTTAAAATTAAAAATATTTGCAACTTCGTTAAAAGATTTATATTGTCAAGAACATGATAGTTGTGCTACCGTATTAAAAAATGTCATAATTAAAATTCCTTGTCACCAAAAACCAACTGCTTATCTTATGGCAGGCAAAAATTTTATGGATATTAATTTAAAAATCTGCCCGAATGATTCTATCATTTTTGGTCAAATTATCGATATATCATCAAACCCTGCTCACGATTCGCTCAATAGAATAGTTTTTAGAAGAAGAGACCGTTATTTTAAAATAAATTATTCAAAGTTGAAACAGGTTTTTAATAAAGAAATAAAACAACGTGATCAATGAAAATAGTTTTGATGTTTATTTATATTTTTGTTAAAACATATCAATGAAAATCAAACAAATTAATATTAAACCATTTTTAATTAAAATTACACCTTTTATTTTTTTTATACTTTTTATAAAGTGCAACAAATCACTTGATGAAACAAAAAAAAATCCCAATACAAAAGTAAGGTTTCAGGTTCATTACTATAAATACAGTCCTAATGTTTATTGTTACGGTTGGGTCAATGTAGATAATGAAAAAATAGGCAGATGGTCATATTTTAATAAAAGTGGCAGATTAACGCAAACTTTTTAATATAAAATTATTAATGGAGAGCGACATACAAACCAAGGTTGGGTTTACCTAAATAGCGTCAATGACACAAATTGGGATAGAAGTATTTTTTATAAAATTAGTGGCTTAAAGACAAAGTATAAAGCCGGAGATTCGCTAAAACTTAAAATTAGTGCAGTTCCAATTATTGAGAAATGTAATACAATTTTTTACTATGGAGATGGTATCAACGATGACTTTGCAAATTTGAAAAACATCAAACTTGACAGCTTCGTTACCAAAGATACCTTTGCTTATTTTACTAAACCGTTTTTGAAAAAAGGTTGGAATAATTTTAGAAGTATTATTGAACAATATGTTTATAAAAACAAAAATGATACAATGGTAAAGGTTATGAGAAGAATGTATATAGATGAGAAATATTTTGTAGAATAGGATACTTATTCCTGCTACCACACAATTGCATCGTGTGGAAATTCAAAAAGACAAAACAATCTAAAATATCACCAATTACAAAGTAATTGAGAAGCTAAAATCTTACTTCAAAAAGCAAGAAAAAAGCTTGTAGTTTGCACTCATCACCCCCTGCCATACGAAGGTTTTCCGTAAATTTCAAGTTTTTCGGACGTTAAAAACAATCTGCTGTTTGAGTCCCGACATTTGTCGGGATTACTTTTTTCGGCGATGGAAAAAAGTAAGGATTTAATAAAAACATCGATTGTTTTTCGTAACTACCGCAAACGAAGTTTAATCACAATGTATCATAATATTGAATATCGAACACCGATTAACGAATGATGATTTTAGAAGTGATAAAGAAGCTAAAATCTTACTTCAAAAAGTAAGAAAAAACACATGCAGTCTGCGGTCATTGCCCCCTGCCGTACGAAGGTTTTCCGTAAAATTTGAGTGAAACGGATAGTAATAAAAATGGAAAAAGATTATGATTATCAAAT
>JALVKK010000034.1:14533-17009 GCA_027033875.1 Flavobacteriales bacterium | reverse complement strand
GCATCGTCATCGACTTGCATATCGATACCGCCTACGACATAAGAAGTTATTTCGGTTTCTTGCGGTAAGACTTCAACGGCATCATTGCGTAACCAATGGTTCATCCAGCTGAGCGGATTTTTACTTTCTTCGTATATGGGTTTGAGTCCGATAGCTTGTAAACGGTTGTTAGTCAACCATTTCATATATTGAATCAGAAGTTTGTCATTTAATCCGATAATCGAACCTTCTTTGAACAGATGTTCCGCCCAACGCATTTCTTGTTCGGCGGCATCTTTGTATAATTTGTAAACTTCATCGTCCAGACTGCGAATCACTTCCGAAAAACCTTCGTCTTTGTTTGTTCGCAAATCGCGGATAATGCGTTGAGTCATTTTAAGATGCTCGTTTTCATCGCGGGCTATAAACTTGATAATCTTGGCGTTACCTTCCATTTTTTTGTTTTCGGCAAAACTGAATGCACAAGCAAAAGATACATAAAAACGCACGCCTTCGAGAATATTAACCGATACCAAAGCCAGATACAAGTCTTTTTTGAGTTGGTCAAGGCTAACAGGTTCATCTGAAGTCATACCCATTTCCTGAGCTTGATATTTGATGATGTTTTGATAAAAACTATTATAAAATTCCGTTACCGAACCCGCCCGTTCTTCTATCATTTTATTATCCATTATTTCATCAAAAATTTTAGTCGGATCAGGATAGACATTGTTGATAATATAAGAATATGACATCGAATGAATGGTTTCGAAAAAATCCCAAATGATAATGGCTTCTTCCACTTCGGGAAGCGTTACCGCTTGTCCGAAGGTTAAGAAAGGCGAACGACCTTGCACACTATCCAACAATATTTGATATTTTAAATTTTCGGTAAAAATAAATTTTTCATGATCGGATAATTCGGCAAAATCATTGACATCTTTTATCAAAGAAACTTCTTCGGGACGCCAAAAAAAACTGAGCATTTTTTGGGCTAATTCTTCGTAAAAAGGATATTTTTGAATATCGTAACGTTGCAGATTACGTCCTTTGCCAAAAAACATTTTTTGTTCGGTAAAATCTATTTTACAGTTGTCATAAATGGAAGGAATGAACTTATCACTTGTACAATTGTCATATTTTTTCATAGTAGTATCGGTTTTATTTTGGGATATAAAATTACGGATTTTTTTTGAAAATCTTATATTAATTGCGATCGGTATATTAAGGCTGATTTAACCCTAAAAAGTAATTTATTTTTTTTAATTAACAAATTACATAGTCGTATCAATTCATTTATCGATATTTCCCGATTTTTCCTATGGATTCGGGTTTGGAGGTATCTTGTCGATCATATATTACTGTATCTTTTGCAAAGATAAGAGATTTTTTAGTTGAAATTTTAATAGAAATCTCCCTTGATTATAATTAGTTTTTGTATCTTTGTATCAAATACCTTGTTTTATGAAAACAAATGTGCCATATTTAAACATATCCGATAAACAATACCAACTCATCGGAATCACTTGGGGATTGATTATTGCGGCTTTATTTCATTTTTACAAAGTTTTTGATCAAGCTGAATTTAGCATCGTCAGAACTTTTTTTTCAACCGAATTTCTGCTAATGGCCGGTGCCTATATGATTATAGGATATCTCGTTAGTTATTATGGCTTTAGATTAATCAATCGGTAAGTTTTTTATATCTATAATATCTAAATCTCGGTATTTGTCGTTCGAAAAAAAAGAATTTACCTTAAAAAGCTGATATCCGGCAAAACATCTTTTTGTTTGCCGTTTTTTTTTGGATTTAAAAAACCATCGAAACCTTTTGTGTATTTAAAGTTTCCGTTGTATATTTGCAGCGTAAATTTTAGATACTTCTATTACGATGAAAGACAAAATTATATCAAAAGCAGCCGGTTTGTATTTCAAATACGGCATTAAGAATGTTTCGATGGACCAGATTGCCGGAGAATTAGGTATTTCCAAAAAAACCATTTACCAATATTTTTCGAGCAAAGAAGTGCTGGTGAGAGAAACCGCAGACTATATTTTTGATCAAATTCAAACCGAAATTGACCGGATTTGTATGATGAAACTCAATCCTTATGAAGAATTATTCAAAATTAAAGACCTTATCAAAGAGCATTTAAAACATGCCGACACCTCACCGCAATATCAGCTAAAAAAATATTATCCTGAAATTGCGGTTTCATTGGAACAAAAAAAGTTTGATTCCATTATGGAATGTTTGGAACACAACCTGAACAAAGGTGTCAAGCAGGGTTTTTATAAAGAAAATCTGAATAAAGAGTTTATTAAACGTATGTATTTTGCCAATACAATCAATTTATCCGATCCGGCATTATTTCCGGCAAAATTGTTTGACAAAAACGAAACCATGGATATGTTTTTAAATATGTTTTTAAGCGGTATATCAACCAAAAAAGGACGAAAAAAGTTGAAGTCATTGGTAGAATTAGAATTTAGAAGT
>JALVKK010000034.1:11586-14433 GCA_027033875.1 Flavobacteriales bacterium | reverse complement strand
AAATCTGAAATCTGAAATCTGAAATTAGATTTACACCAAATAACCTGATAATCAAATTAATGAAACCTCTATACATAATAATATTATTTTTCACCATAACAAATATGCAGGCGCAAGAACAAACAAAGTTGGGCTTGCAAGACGCAGTTGATTATGCACTGAAACACAATGCTAATATCAAAAAATCGCAAAATAATGTGTTAAAAGCCAAGAAAAAAGTTTGGGAAACAACAGCGATGGGCTTCCCTCAGATAGATGCAACGGCTTCGTATCAACAATTTCTCAAACAACCGGTTAATCTCTTACCGGCCAGAATTATGAATCCGCAAGCGCCCCCGGGAACTTATGTTCCGGTAAAATTCGGAACCGAACAAAATATGAAATGGGCGGCAACTCTTAAACAATTGATTTTCAGCGGTTCATATTTAGTCGGTTTGCAATCGGCCAGAACTTATAAAAAAATCTCTGAAAATGCCGCCCTTAAAACACGTCAAAAAATCAAAGAGCTGGTAGTCAATGCTTACGGCAATGCGATATTGTCGGACGAAAGTATCAAAATTATGCAGCACAATGTCGAAGTACTCAAGCAAAACTTGTTTGAAGTTCGTCAAATGTTTGAAAACGGTTTAGTGGAAGAAACAGATGTTGAGCAACTGCAAATAACTTTATCTAATTTGGAAAACCAACTGGATTATCTTAAGCGTATGCAAAAAGTAGCCTATCAAATGCTCAATTTTACTTTGGGACGCCCCCTTAATGCACCATTGAAATTATCAGATGATATTGCAAAACTCAAAGAAGACGGTATGCGTCTTTCTTTGTTGAAAAGCGAATTTAATGCTGATAAAAACGTTGATTATCAAATTGTTAAAAATCAAACCAAAGCCAAAAAATTACAAGTCAAATTTGAAAAAAGCAAAGCTTTGCCGAGCATAGCAGCTTTTGTCAATTACGGCAAAAACGCTTATAACAACGATTTTAAATTTTTTGACGATACGCAAAATTGGTTTGAGCAGTCACTGTTCGGCATCAGTATCAATATTCCTGTATTTAGCAGTTTTGCCCGTTCGGCACGATTGCGTCAAGCCAAATTGGATTTGGAAAATGCACAAAACGATTTGACCGAAAAAGCCAAAGAACTCCGGCTTCAATACGACAAAGCCCGAAACGAATACGAACATAGTTTTAAAAATTACGAGATTGCCAAAGCCAATCTGACATTGGCAGAAAAAATTAACCGAAAAGAACAAATCAAATATAAAGAAGGAATCGGTAACAGTTTTCAACTCAATCAAGTCCGAATGCAATTGTATCAAACCCAGCAACAATATTTACAATCCATTATTGACATTATCAATAAAAAAGTAGTCTTGGAAAATTTGCTCGGAGAGTAAACACCGGTCATTTCGGTACGTCCCTCCGACTTTAGTCGGAGGAACACTCAATGACCTACATGGCAGAGTCAAAGGTGGCTGAGTGTTCCAAACGAAGTTTGGAATGTACCGAAGCGCCGGTCATCAAATAACCCCCGACGAAAGTCGGGACACGCATATCAACAAATAACCAAATAACCAGATAACCATACATAAATGAAAAAATACATTATCATAATCAGCTTATTAGCATTCGTATCCGCTTGTAAGCAAGAAAAGAAAGGAGAAGCTGATTTGCAACAACAAAAAGCAAAAATCGAAAAACAAATAGACAGCTTACACAATGTTTTGGAAAAAATAAACGAGCAGTTAGGAACGCAACAAACTAAAGATATCCCCGGTATTACCGCTCTCAAAATAGAACCGGAAAAATTTGAACATTTCATCGAATTGCAAGGTAATGTCGATACGGACGGTAATGTAATGCTTGTTCCGGAGGCTATGGGTAGGGTTAAGAAAATCTACAAAAACGAAGGCGATAACGTTCGCAAAGGCGAAAGTATTTTGCTATTAGACGATACGGTACTTCGCAACCAAATAGCCGAAGTAAGGACTCAATACGCTTTGGCCAAAACAGCTTATGACCGTCAAAAACGCTTGTGGAAACAAAAAATAGGCTCTGAAATGGCTTTTTTACAAGCCAAAACCAAGAAAAATGCACTGGAAAAAAAATTAAAAACCTTGCAGGCGCAATTGGCCAAATTTCGAGTTAAAGTTCCTATCAGCGGCACACTTGACGATTTGATGATCAAAGAAGGAGAAATGGCGGCACCGCAGCGTCCCGTAGCACGGGTGGTCAATCTCGATAAAGTCTATGTGCAAGCGGATGTCAGCGAAAAATATCTCACTGATATCCGAAAAGGCACGCCTGTTATCATCGATTTTCCGGAAACCAATCAAAGTATTAAAGCCAAAATCGATTATACAGGCAATTTTATTCACCCGCGAAACCGCACTTTTAAAATCCGTGTTAATCTGAATAATAAAAAAGCTCGATTAAAACCCAATTTGACTGCTAATATCAAAATCAAAGACTTTGAATCCGCCAAAGCTTTGGTTTTACCATGGTCCTTAGTACAACAAGACAGGAAGAACGAAAATTTTGTCTTTGTATTGGAACCGGCAAAAGAAAAAGGCGAAGCAATTTATAAAGTTGTCAAAAAAATAGTCAAAACAGGACCGGATTACAAAGGAAAAGTCGTCATTGAATCCGGCATCAAAACGGGTGATTTGGTTGCCGGTGAAGCCGCACGAGGCTTAAGTGAAGGAGATTTAGTAAAAATTAAAAAATAGACATCGGTCATTTCGGTACGTTCCCCCGACGAAAGTCGGGAGAACACTTAATGACCTACATGGCAGAATCAAAGGTGGCTGAGTGTTCTGAGCTCAGCGAAGAACGTACCGAAGCCACCGA
>JALVKK010000034.1:0-11486 GCA_027033875.1 Flavobacteriales bacterium | reverse complement strand
AAATAGACATCGGTCATTTCGGTACGTTCCCCCGACGAAAGTCGGGAGAACACTTAATGACCTACATGGCAGAATCAAAGGTGGCTGAGTGTTCTGAGCTCAGCGAAGAACGTACCGAAGCCACCGATTAACCAATATCATCAAATAATCATAAAAAATGAAAAAACTACATAAATCATTCGGTATATCGACGCTTTCATTAAAAAATGACAATACAGTCAAGTTGTTGATTTTGTTATTGACTATCGGGGGATTATTTTCATATATCAGTATGCCCCGCGAAGCTTTTCCGGATGTGGCGGCACCCGAAGTATTTGTAACCACACCTTATCCGGGGAACTCTGCGGAAGATATCGAAACACTGATTACCAACCCCCTGGAAAAAGAGTTTAAAAAAATCAGCGGTATAGACGAAATAAAATCAACTTCAAAAGCCGGTTTTTCAAGTATTGATGTCAAATTTACTTTTGATGTCAATCCGGACAAAGCTTTGCAAGACGTCAAAGACAAAATTGATGATGCGATGGGCAATCGCGATTGGCCCGGAGATCTGCCGCAAAACCCGAGAGCGATGAAATTGGATTTTTCGGAACTAAAACCGATAATGAATGTCAATATATCCGGCGATTATAAACCGACGAAACTTAAAAAGTTTGCAGAGTATTTGCAAGACAAAATAGAACAATTGCCCCAAATTTCAGCTGCCGATATACGCGGTGTACAAGACAAAGAAGTGGAAATAGCCGTCGATCTGAATAAAATGTTGAGTCGCAACATAGGTTTTGGAAGCATCGAACAGACTATAAAAAATGAAAATCTGACCATTTCAGCCGGTAATATCAAAGAAAACGGTATCAGTCGCAATGTACGGGTAATCGGTGAATTTCAATCGCCCAAGGATATTGAAAATCTTATTATCCGCAAGGCAAAAGACAAAGTTACTTATTTGAAAGATGTCGCCCGAGTTTATTACAAACAACAAGAAGCCGAAAGTTATGCTCGCGAATTTGCCAATCCGGTCGTTATGCTCGACATCAAAAAACGAAGCGGTGCCAATCAGATAAAAGCATCGGATGAAATCAAAAAAATTATTGAAGAAACCAAAGCAAAAGTTTTTCCGAAAAATTTGCATGTTTCCGTTACCAACGACCTGTCTAACCGTACGCGAACCCAAGTATCGGATTTGGAAAACAGTATTATTCTCGGTATGCTTTTGGTTATCGGTGTATTGATGTTTTTTATGGGTTTTCGCAACGCTTTGTTTGTCGGTATTGCCATTCCCTTGTCGATGTTAATGTCGTTTTTGATTTTATCGACTTTCGGAATTACGCTCAATACAATGGTCCTGTTTGCTTTGGTTTTGGCTCTCGGAATGTTGGTGGACAACGGAATTGTTATCGTCGAAAACATTTACCGGTATCGCGAAGAGGGCTATAAGCCTTTTGAAGCGGCAAAATATGCCGTCGGCGAAGTGGCATGGCCTATTATCGCTTCTACGGCAACCACTTTGGTGGCTTTTATTCCGTTGGCATTCTGGCCCGGTATTATCGGTAATTTTATGCAATATCTGCCCATTACACTGATTACCGTTTTGTCCTCATCTTTATTTGTGGCTTTGGTTATCAATCCGGTTTTGACCAAAAACTATATGAAAATGTCCGAAAAAGCCTTGTCAAAGGCTCGTGTTTGGCGTAATTTTATCTTGTTCTCATTACTGAGTATCATCGCTTTTTTAGCCAAATATTTTATCGTAAATAATTCAAACACAACCGGAAAGGGAATTCTTAACGCCATCGGATTTTTATGGATATTATTGGCTTTTTGGCAATTGTTTTACAACTTTTTTCTCGTCGGTGTCATCAACCGGTTTCAGTACAAATTCTTACCTTGGCTCGAAAGACTTTACGAGCGCTTATTACGATTTGCTTTAAAAGGCAAAAACGTTTATGTTTTCTTTTTCGGAACCGTTTTAATGCTGGTATTATCAGGATTATTACTCAAAACATTTCCGCCCAAAGTCAGTTTTTTTCCCGATATCCAACCCAATCAAATTTATGTCTATATTGAACATCCGGTAGGAACCGATATTGATGTCGTAGATGAATTTACTAAAAAAATTACCAAAAAAATCCGCCGTTATCTCAAAAACAATAATTATGAATATCTGGTAACTTCCGTTATTGAACAAGTCGGTGAAGGTACCGGAGACCCGCGTAAGGGCGCCTTGGGAGGCAAAACACCCAACCGGTCCAAAATTATCTTGGATTTTGTCGATTACAAATACCGCAAAGGGGTCAATACGTCCGTGATACTCAACGATATTCGCCGCTTTATCAAAGGTCATGCAGGTATCAAAATTTCCGCCGACAAAGACCAACACAAACCCCCTACCGGTGCGCCGGTGGATTTGGAATTGATAGGTGATGATTACGACCAATTACTCAATACGGCTATAGCCGTCAAAAAATATTTAGACAAAGCTCATATCCCCGGTATTGAAGAACTGCAAATAGATGTGGATAAAAACAAACCCGAATTGCCAGTTTATATCGATAGAGAAAAAGCCGGACGACTCGGCATCAAAACAGGTCAAATCGGTATGGCAATGAGAACCGCTTTGTACGGCAAAGAAGTCGATCGCTATAAAGACGGCGACGACGATTATCCTATTAATGTTCGTTTGGATAAACAATATCGTTATAACCGGCAAAGTTTGCTCAACCAAAATATCGTTTACCGAGACCAACAAACCGGACGTATCGTCAGTGTGCCCGTATCAGCCGTAGCCTCTATGCATTCTACTTCCAGTTTTAGTGCTATCAAACGTAAAGATTTGAAACGAATTATCGCTATTACATCCAATATATTGGAAGGTTATAATGCCAATGAAATTGTACATAAATTAGAGAAACTAATGAAACTTTACAAGTTTCCAAATAATATTACTTACCAATTTCAAGGCGAACAAAAGGAAATGAAAAAAAATATGAACTTCTTGTCCAAAGCTTTGATGATAGCCGTATTCTTGATTTTTTTGATTTTGGTAACGCAATTCAATTCCATGACAACGCCCTACATCATTATGCTGACCGTTGTATTGAGTATGATAGGTGTCTTTCTGGGTTTGATTATTTTACGCAGTGATTTTATCGTGGTTATGACAATGATAGGTATTATTTCCTTGGCGGGTATTGTGGTCAATAATGCAATTGTACTGCTCGATTATACGCTACTGACCATTAAGCGGAAACGTTTATCGGAAAGTATAGATGAAAACGCCCCGACGCCCTTACATATCGTTCACGAAAGTATCGTAGAAGCCGGTAAAACACGTCTGCGACCGGTTTTATTAACAGCCATTACCACCGTACTGGGCATGGTGCCTTTGGCTATCGGCTTAAATATAGATTTTATCGGATTATTGACCCGTTTCGACCCCGGTATTTATTTGGGTGGCGAAAATGTTGCTTTCTGGGGACCTTTGGCAAAAGCCGTGATCAACGGATTGAGCTTTGCTACTTTTTTGACCTTGGTAATCGTACCGGTGATGTTCTTTATCCAATATCGTATTAAACAGCGTTTTGGTTGGAAATAGTCGTAATGAAATCTATCAATCATCATTATTCTAATATATGATGTATCAAGTAATCAAAGTACTCATTGAGTTCTTCTCCTATTATTTCTTTGTTGATACGGTATTTATCATATAATTTTTCTTCTGCATATTTTTGATTGACTAACAAGGCTTTTTCTTGTCTTGCAATACGTTTTTGTCGTTTTTTGATTCGAACGGCATATTTTTTATCTATTTTACGGGCATCTTTTTCAAATTCGGTAAATAAATGATGTTTTTTGCGTTTAAATTTATCAAAATGATGTTGTAAAGCGGATTGATAATCTGTAAAATTGCGCAAATCTTCCGGAAAATATCCGATACCGTTATACAAAGGAACAAATGTGTGGGTACAAGGCTGTGCAAAAGATATCCAAACGGGATTAAGAACATCGGGAATATCTGCACGTAATTGTGCCACAAAAGCGTAACGGGTTGTTTGGGCGCAAATAGCACGCTGTGTTTTATGAGGCGACCCGAGTGTGTATGCTTGACTTTTATCCAACGAAGTCCCTTCAAAATGCGAACGTAAAATACCGAATAAATCCGGAAGTTTGATTAAGTCTTTGGTATAAAAAGAAAACGGAAGCGTATCGGTAAGTGCATATTTTGTATCGGACAGCCGATTGACAGCATCAAGGTGCCGTTCGATATTTACAGGGTGTTCCAAACTTTGTTGCGTTCCGTAAGCCAGTCGAAAATTAAAATCTTTATCATTTCCTTCGTACCAGTGTCGTTTGCGAGCATAATCGATGATATCTTTTGAACCGTAATAATTTAACGTGTCTTTCAAATCGATTTTGCCAATCGTATAATAGTTGGGAATAACAGCCACTTGATCATCGGGAACCCGTTGAGCAACCCAATGTCTGCCCTTAACAACCGCCAGCATCCAAGCTTCGTTTTTATCGGCTATACAATAAGTGCGACCCGAAGAAGTATATCCGTATTTTTCAATCAACCGCCCGCCTATTTTAACCGCTTGACGAGAGGTTTTGGCTTGTAAAACAATCGCTCTACGCAACCAATACCCGATACCGCCATAGGTTACATCCGCTTGATCTTCTTTGGAAGGACAGGCATCGGAAACAATCGTAACGCCGTATTCGTTCTGATATGAATCTGAAAATTCCATTCCGGGCATTTCCAACCAAATCATGGCAAAAGTTGTAGGAGAAAGACTTAAAATACCGCCGTTTTTCATCTTTATCTTGATAGAATCTTTTTTTACAACGCGCGGAACTTTGTATAAATTCACGGTTTGCCTGCCCCCGTCGTCCTCATTATGTGCCAACATTACAGACTCGTCGTCCGTAGCATATTTACCCGCCAAAACCGTAAAACAATTATGATTGTCTTGAGAAAATACCTGAAAAAAAAAGATAAAAACAGCAACAGTAGTAATAATTTTCATTTCATGACGATTTATTTTATCAATGAACAAATTTACAAAATTTGCATTAACCTCAAATCCGCATTTGCAATCGTCGTGTACTGAACTATCGTCCGAATTGGCGTAATGTTTTTCGTATGTTAATCCGGCTGAATTTGACCCGCAAACCCGCTGCGATGCCGTATATTGATGCTTGAATATAAAATATTCGCAGATAGACTTTACCAAATCGATACCCGTACCCCTTTACTATGACTGCTAAATTCCGGCGCATACATACATTGCAATTGCGTGATGCCGTTGGAATAATTCCCGGCATTGTTGGCGCGCAAATCGTATTCAAATACATATACACCTTTGGGCAAATAGTCTATAAAGAAATTGGTGGCGGTGTCGCCCGTAGCTTCGTAGTATCCTAAACCGTCTTGCCATTTGTATCGAGACAGAACATTGACCGGTTCAAATCCGCCGGCTCGCATATCTTTCAAGTGAACATATTCCATATCTCTATCTACTTTTATTTCTATACGCACACGGATTAAATCGCCTGTATGAACTTTGGTTTTCGTATCTATTTTCTGCAAAATTTCACCGGCATCGGTAAATTTTCTGACAAACAATTTTTTGGTGATACTCACGGGTGTTTTGGCACCGGTAATTTTGTCCATATCTTCAAAATACTGCCAATACAAGGCTCCCCAAGCGATACCTTTAGCTTTTTTTGAAATGCTTACTTTACCCATTCCGGGTATGATTTGCTCAGCCGTCCACGATTTTTTAAAGTATCCCGTACCTGCTTCGGTTTTGATTTCAGGCATTTTTGCAGGCTCAATGTGCGTATTCCCTATTTTAACTCTAACACTATTGTCAATTGCCAAAAAATCAGTGCCACGCAACAACAAAGCATAAACCGCTTCGGTAGTTTGTTTAGTGGTCTTCCAAGCATTGGTTTGCTTGTGTTTGAGCAACCAAATGCGCATTTCGTCAATTTTTTTGACATCGCCTTCTATGGCGTCAAATGCTTCTATCAACAAGGCTTGCGTCTCGATAGGCGCTTGATGCCAATACCAACCTGACGTATTGTTTTTCCAATACATGCCCATCTCTTCGCTTTTGATACTGTTTTCGTCCAGCGAACGAACAATTTTTTTGGCAATTGCCGTATCCTTGTGGCGGTGCGAAACTAACGCCAAAAGTCCTTGTTCGTACAAGCCGTACATCAACCAATGTTTTTGAGCTTGCTGCCGGTAATAGTCAACCGCTTCGCTTACGGCTTGCGACATATTCTCTTCGGGATAAAAACTGCGCGTATATAAATAGTGCAGTTGAAACGCCCCAGTTTTGTAATCTTGTAAATATGTCTGTTTGTCTTTTTGTTTGCCGGCTCTTTCCAACAAATCTTCGTAATCCTTGCGGATTTGATTATCCAAATAAGCGATGGCAGATTTGAGCATCGAATTGATAAACGCTTGATTATCAACAATACCCAGATGCTTTAAATGTCCGAAACCGGCAACGATATGTTGCGTGATATAACGATTCGGATAGCGACCGCCTTTAAACCAAGTAAAACCACCTGATGGTAATTGCAAACTTTTGAGTTTTTGCAATGCTGTCTGTTGCATACTCGCCATTTTGTTTAAATCAAATAAAAGGGCTATGCGTTTCTTTTGTTCCGTTTCGTTTTGAGCATCTCGCAACCAAGGCGTCTCTTCTATCAAAATATTTTTAAGTTCTTGATTTTTTTCCAAATTGGACAGCAAGGCATCGCTTTGGTAGTTTTTCCATACGTCAAAGACTTGCTTAATCTTTGGATTTTGCTTAACGATATGTGCTGCCAAAGTATTGGCATAATACCGACTAAAAATCTGCTCACTGCATTCGTAGGGATACTCCATTAAGTAGGGCAATGCTTGCAAGGCATACCAAGCGGGATTGCTCGTGATTTCCAAAGTAACGCGGTGATTTTTCAAAGTGTTACTTCGCGGATGCAAGAGCTTGTCCATCGTAAAAGTTTTCGTTTGACCGCTACGTACCCACATAGGCATGGTTTCGGTAACCGGCATCCGATTGGACAATACCGGCACAAAGTTTTGTTCGGCATCGGTTTGGTTGCCGGCTTTGGCTTTGACTGTATATACCAAAGCATCAATATCATCGGGAATGATGAGCTGCCATTGCACTTGTGTATTTCCTTCGGCAGCTATACTAAAACTTTGTTTGATATTTTTGCTAATACGGTTGGTAACATCTTTTTGACTAACCGCATCTTTTAGACTCAGTTCTGCGATTCCCGATAAACTCTTGCTTGACAAATTGCTGATTTTGGTACTGAAAATCAATGTATCACCTTGTCGTACAAAGCGTGGTGCGTTAGGAAAAACCATCAAATCTTTTTGGGTTTGTGCAAAAAATTCTTGATAACCGTGTTTCAAATCTTTACTATGAGCTAAAAGTTGGAGTTTCCATTTGGTCAAACTTTCGGGCGCGGTAAATCTAAAGCCTACGTTATCGTCTTTGTCCGTGTATAATTCCGGATAAAAAAAGGCGGTTTCGTTAAAATTACTGCGAATAGCCGGTTTGCTCACTTCGGGTGTATGTGTTGCCGTTGGTTGAGACCTTACATCTGCTTCTGCCGGCGCTATAGTCATCTTTTCAACGGTATAATCATCCGCAACGGCAACCGCTTTACCTTCTCTGACGCTGACGCCTTTGGTTCTATAATAAATATGATTACCATAAGTATGACCGAACCGAAAATCAAACCATTCCAAACGGTTGTTTTCCCATGAAGTAGCAGGTGTATAAAATCTGTGGTAGGAAAAAGATACGCCGGCGGTTGAATGTCCGAAAGAGCTGTTTTGATTGATACGGTAAACAGGACGGTAAGACATGTGATAAACCGGTGAAAAATCCCATGAATTTGATGTAAATTGGTCTAATGACGCATCATACATAGATGCCAGTATTTCGGCACTGACTTTTTGACTTTTCGGACCTTTGATTGTAAAGCGCCATTCTTCTTCTTGTCCGGGTTTGAGTTTGTCTCTAAATCGGACAGTTTCTATCTGCAACCGGTCGGAAGGATAAGGTACTTTTATATTAAAATTGTTGATTTTGAAATTATTAAAGGCATTGAAAACACAATGTACTACAAACCCGCCATAGTCCTTTTCGGTTACGGGAACTTTGATAGTTTTGAAAGTTCCGTCGCTTATAAAATCCTTTTGCAAGATGATTTTATGATTTTTTTCAACCAGCAATCTGATTCTATTGCCTTTTGAAGCCGAACCTATTTTGAGTTGCAATTTATCGCCCGGCTGATAAGAGTCTTTATCGGTCAAAAGTTTAAAAAACCGGTGTTCCGCTACTTTTACGGCTTGTTTATCAACTATTTCAAACCATTGTTTGGTCTTTACTTCCTGCCCGTCTTTGTCTTTGGCGGTAGCAATGACAATATAGTGTCCTGTCTCATAACCGGAAGCGGGTGTAAATGCCAACTTTTCTTGAGTTTTTGTGTTGAGTTTTTGCTCTCGGTACAATTTGCCTTTTGGCCAATATATTGTATTGGTTTCCGTCCGGTCGTAAGGTATATACGGCAATTTATTGATAAATGTCGCTTTATCGATGCTTTGAATATCCGGTGCATTCCAAGGACGGCTACGCAAAACTCTATCCGGAGCTTTAAGTTTGTATATCTGTAATGTTACATCAGCCGGTACTTTAACACCGTTGAGATTCGTGCTTTCGATACGAATGCTATCGGTTTGATTTTTGTAGAATTTTTCGGGCAAATCCAAATGCAATTGCATTTGTTTATAGCCGGCATTGATATATAATTCTTTTGTATGCGTTTCACCGTTGAGATCGGTTATTTCTGCATAAATTTTATAATGAAATACCGGCTCGTTTTCGGGTTTTATACTGCGATCTGGCAAGGCTTTAAATTTGATACTAAATCTGCCTTTCTCGTCGGTAAGAGTCGTCCCGTGAGCTATTTCTTGAGCTTGTGAGCGATAAGCCGGACGAAACCAATACCACCAACGAGGCATAATCACTTCTCGATGAATCCGATAGGTTACCATAGCACCGGTAATTTTGCTGCCGGCAAAACTTTCGGCAACACCCGTAACAGGTATGGTATCACCAACTTTGTAGGTTTGTTCGGGTTGATTTAGTTTGACTTCAAATTTCGGACGTTTGTAGGCTTCGACTCTGATCTGACGGGTATTGAAAAAACCCGGACGGGTAGAACTGATCTCCAATGTAAACAAACCGGTTAAACCCTGATCGGGCAGGATAAATTCGCCGTGTATCGATCCGAAATCATTGGTTGTTAGGTTTTTTTCGGCTATTTTTTGATGATTGACATCGTAAAGTTTGACGTGAACGGGTATGTGATTTAAAACTTTGGAATGATTGACGGTTTTTTTTAAACAAATAGCTTTATAATACAGAATTTGTCCCGGACGGTATATACTGCGGTCGGTAAAAATAAAAGCCGTATTGGATAAGTGTGGCGGGTCGGGCAAATACATTCTTTCAAAATACTCTTGAAAATAAGCCGTCCGGTTATTAGCATAATGCACTTCCAACAAATATGCACCGTAATATTTTTTGGAATTTGAAATGCTAAAATTTCCTTTGTCGTTGACAGTCAGTTTTTTAACTGTTTTCCAGTTTTGTTTGATATACTGTTTGATTACAACTTGTGCGCCGGTTACCGGTAAACCGTTTTGACGGTTCAACACACTGACCATTGTTTGATTGTGTGATTGATTCATCGTTTGGATAGCTACATCGGTTACTTGAAAATAAGTCAAACCGAAGTCTTGCCCGTCTTTAGTGGTTAGCAGCAAAGCGTATTCACCGTTAGGCAATCCGTCGAGGATTCGTTCGGTACTGTGATTGTGATAGTCTTGGAGGTCCGGAAAGTTGTATGCGTATGTTTTGACCGGCGAAAATTGTTCTACAAACCGGCGTTTTTTTTGAGCCTCGTGAATCCCGTATATTTGTTGCATTTGCAGGTGCGTCAGAGAATAAATTTTAAGTCCGGCGCCGACGATGTTTTTAAAGTTAATTTTTATCAAAACCGGTTCATTTTCAGGGACATATTTTTCTATTTCAATGTTGAGTTGTTTGGCTGTTATCTGCGCTGATAAATTGGCACAGTTTTTTGCCCCGTCGCTTTCCGGATATTTTTTGATAGCCGTCTCACATACGGCAACGGCTTCTTTTTTATACCAACGATACTTGTCGTCTTGACCGGGAACATATTTGTCGCCCAAAGCGTTTAACAGATTTGCCATTCGGTAATAGGCAAGCGCGGCTATATCTGATGTTTTGTATTTCTGAACAAAATTTTGAAGTGCTTTGCGATAAAATTGTGCCTTGTTTTGAAATACAGCATTGTTATAAACAAATTGCAAACGCTGTAAGTCGGCGTATGCAAGTGCATCGAAGTTTTGTTTTTCGGATAAACGAAATTGTAAATAATTTTGATATAACAACAAGGCTTGATATTGTTTTGATAAACTGTCTTTTGTGTTGGTTTTCAATGATATAAATTGTTCTACATCAGATAAATATTCGGGATTATCAAGACTGAAATTTTGTGCCGGCGCCGTCAGTGCGTTTTCTTTGTTTTCATAAAAACTCAACGCTTCGTGTATCAATACATCGTATAGTGTAGGTTGATATTTTGTTGATTTATCGGACAATTTCAAAATATCTTTCCAAACACTTACGGGTTCGGCTTTGAGATAAGCCGCTTGTCGCAATGAGCGTTTAAAATGTGTATATACGGTTTTGTATAAAGTTTTCAAATCCCAAGTTCTGAAATCAGCCGGATCTACTACTTGTGCTGTTTCGCTGCGATGGGCAAATTTCCACCGGTTGTTCTTATAATATAGCCAAAAAAGTTGCGCCAAGTAGCTTTCTAAAACCTGTTTGGAGGGCGTCTCACTATCGACTATTTCCTTTTCAAAATTATGAATAATGTGTAATTGGCTGTCTTCTTCCAAACGCATCATATATTTGGACCGGTATAGCAAAGCTTTGATGATTTGCGGGCTGTTTTGATCTTTTTTGGCTTTGGTATAAATTTCTCTTACCAGTGTGTCGGCCGATTTGGTCAAGCCGTTTCGTTGCAGTTTCAATACTTTTTGCCACAAATCGCGATAGGAAGGATAGTTTTTGTGCGTCACTTTTACAACAGGGTTTTGAGGATAGTTTTGAATGATATTATGATTGGTGTTTTGAATTTTGGAACCGGAGCAAGCGGTTAATATCAGTAAGGCTAAAAGAACAAGACGGCGCATATATCAGGGTTTTAAAGAAAAAATTTTGCAACAATTTACAACCGATTTATGATTTTTGCAAATCGGCTGGCAAAAAATGAGCTTATTCAATAGCGATTTCAAATATTGTGCCGAATCATGTTGATGCGACTTTCCGGATTACAACATTTCGTTCCCCGTG
>JALVKK010000033.1 GCA_027033875.1 Flavobacteriales bacterium | reverse complement strand
AATTTACTATAATCAGTTTCCATATATGCTTCTGCTGACCATTCCATATCGGCAGTTACAATTTTGTTTATACTGAAACCCGGTTCACGTTTTCTATTTATGAAATTAGATAACCATTTTTCTTTTATATCTTTCCATTTTCCATAAGCATCAATACGTCCTTTACCTTTTCTTTTTACAAATCCGTCATCTTTATAATATCCAAAATAGGTTTCTTTATTTTTGGGGTGTGGTTTATGTGCCGTAAAAACCATAATACACGATACAACATTAACTTTTGAGTTAAAAAACAATTCATCAGGCATTGACAAAACGGCTTCCAAAGTGTGTTTTTCAAGCAATTTTTTCTTGTATTCAAAAACTTTTCCTTTCGTTGCCAAAGCACTTTGCATTGGGACAATTGCCACACAAGTTCCGCCGTCAACAAGCGTTTCTAAATTATTCAAGACAAATTCAAGTTCATCAGTATCTGTTTTTTTGTTTGATTTATAGGGTGGATTTAAAAAACCAACAGTTGGCTTTTTTTCTTTGACAATTTTCATTATTTCAGGGTCAAAACAACTGCCGTTTAAAATATTTGTTTTGCCGTCCTGATGTATATACATATTTGAAACTGCCAAAGCAAAAATATGTGATTGATATTCTACACCAATTAGTTGTTTTGACTTTATTTCTTTGATTTTATTTTCATCATTTTTAGCGTCTTTAATCATTTGGCTCATTGCACTAATCAAAAAGCCGCCTGTTCCCGTGCAATTATCATAAGCAACGGAATTTTTATTGACTTGTGCCAATTCAGAAAAAAGTTCTGTTATATGTGGCGGTGTTAAAACAATACCAAGACCTTTGTCGCTATTGGCGTATCGTAAAAATTCAATGTATAGTTGTCCAAGAACGTCAAAATATTTGTGAGATTTAATAAAATCATTGATGTTTTCGTCAATTTCATCAATTATCTCTTTCAAAACACCGTCTTTTTTAGAAAGTGATGTGTCTGTTTTGATAAAACTAAATTGAATTTCAAGGTTTTCTAATTTCTTACCTGTAATATTGGCACTTTCTAATTCATTTGATACTGTTTGCACTAATGCGTTTGCTAAATTTTCAGGTTTGGAATAAGAAGCATACGATTTTTTAAACGGTTCATTTTCAAGAGCAATTAAAATGGCACTAATCAATAAACTTCTTTGACTTTCAAGAATTTTGTAAGTATGTAATTTATCGTTTAGTTCTTTTGTGAAATCAAGCAAATTATTGTAGTCTTGTCTAAATTTTTCGGGACTATGCAGATAACCTTTGAGGTAGTTATCAGGTGATAATAATTTATCATCAAATATTTCAATTGCTTTTTTTTCTCCTTTTAAGTGTAAAAAATGAGAAACCTTTAAATTTCGCATATTTTCTCCACTTACGGCAATTGCTAATACGTCAAAATCTTTTGATAAATAAGAAGCGTATAGCAAAGCACCGTCAACGGCATAATCGGAATATTTGTCTCGATATTTACTTTCGTGTTTTGTAATATCTGCTTTACATTCAATTACTATAAGAAAATCAGAATTTGTCTTGTAAGTTATGATAAAATCAGGATAACCTGCACCACTTCCTTTTTTTGAGGCAGTTTTAAGTAATTTTTGCACTTTTGGAATTTCAGAACTTTGTTCTTCAACAACAATATTCTCAAATTTTTCAAAGTGTTTTCTTACTATTTGTTCCGTTTTTCTTTCGTTTGCCATATTAAAATTAATTCAATATTCAAAGATACTACATTTTTTGATTTTTCCTATATTACCGCCAACGGCTCGCATATGCGACGTAGCGACTAACAATTCGCAAACGCCTTGCTATTATACCCCAAAGATAGCAAAATTTCTGCGAACTTTTTATAATTTTTTAAAAACCGCTAAAAATTCGCAGAATTTTTGCGGTGCAAAAACTCGCAGACTAATCAATTAAGCTTAAACCCGCTATGTTGTATATGCAGTGTTGTAGCCACGCTTT
>JALVKK010000032.1 GCA_027033875.1 Flavobacteriales bacterium | reverse complement strand
AAAAATGCCATTCCGTATAAAGGTGGCGTTTTGAATACTTTGACCAATTTTTGGTTTAAGCAGACAAAAGACATTATTGACAATCATCTCATTGAGCAGATTGACGATAATATCAGCATCGTCAAGGAAGCCGAACCTATTCGTGTGGAAATGATAGTCCGGGCTTATTTGACCGGCTCAATGTGGCGCGGGTATCAAGCCGGACAACGCACCTTTAGCGGTGTAACCGTGCCGGATGGAATGACCAAAAATCAAAAATTTCCAAATCCGATTTTAACACCGACTACCAAAGATAAAGATGATACCGAAATTACCGAAGCGGAAATTCTGGCACGTGGATTGGCAAGTCCGGAAGTCTATGAACAGATGAAAGAAAAAGCATTGGCTTTGTTTGATTTCGGTTCTAAATTGCTCGAAGAAAAAGGTATTATTCTTGTTGATACCAAATACGAATTCGGTTTGATAGACGGGAAATTGATTTTGATTGACGAAATTCATACGCCTGACTCGTCACGTTTTTGGGACAAGAAAGACTATGAACAATCGCCGGAAACTGCCGAACAAATCGATAAGGAATTTGTGCGTCAATGGATGCTCAAACACAAAGTCAACGGGCAAGTGCCGGAAGTTCTGTCCGAAGAAGTTGTTGCGGAAACGTCCAAACGTTATCGTGATATTTTTGAAATTATTACCGGAAAAACTTATCAAACAAGCAATTTGCCGGTAAAAGTGCGTATGTATCACAATTTGATGCAACACAAACTGATTAAACCCGGTTTTGTTGCGATGGTAATGGGCTCAAAATCCGATGTCAAACACGCCGAAAAAATCAAATCTCATCTTGATAAATTTGATGTCAAAACGCAGATGCGTATTATTTCGGCACATAAAAACGGCGAGCGCTTGGTCGCATTGGCAGATGTTATCAACAACGCTATTGAACCCGTTAGCGTGATAGCCATTGCCGGACGCAGTAACGGATTGGGGGGCGCTTTGGCAGCAAACCTGAATGTCCCGGTAATCAACTGTCCGCCTTTTTCGGACAAAACTGATATTATGCTGAATATCAATTCGTCACTGATTATGCCGAGTAATACGCCGGCGGTTACCGTGGTGCATCCCGATAATGCGGCATTGGCGGCAATCCGCAGTTTACAAATTCCGGAATTTAAAGAACAAATGGACGCGGATATACAAAAAATGAAAAAAGATTTAATTACAGACGATAAAGAAATAAGCAACAGGTAGAGACGTTTTGCCAAAACGTCTAAAAATCGCAAATCTGAAATGAATAAGTCTGAAATTAAGATATATAAATTGCCAAATGGGAATGCTTCAATAGAGGTTAAGTTGGATAAAGAAACCGTATGGCTAAATCAATATCAGCTTGAAAAACTTTTTCAAACTGACAGGACTTCTATAAATCGACATATTAGAAACATTTATAAGTCGGGAGAGCTAGATGAAGAACGAACTTGTGCAAAAATTGCACAAGTTCAAAAAGAAGGAAGTAGAACCGTAAAAAGAAATATTAAATATTATAATTTAGACGTAATTATTGCAGTCGGTTATAGAGTAAATTCAAAGCAAGGAACTGATTTCAGAATTTGGGCAAACAAAATACTACGGGAATATTTAATTAAGGGGTATGTTATTAATCAACAAAAATTAGAAACACAAAACAAGCGCTTACTCGAATTAAAAGAAACCGTAAAAATTTTAAGTAATGTTGTTTTAAACAAAGAATTAACCGGCATTGAAAGTAAAGGTCTTTTAGAAATAATATCGGATTATGCGTATGCTCTTGATATTCTTGACAAATATGATTATCAATCTTTGGCTATTGAAAATGTTACTACTAATGAAGTATATAGATTAACGTATGAGGAGGCAATTAAACAAATTCAAATAGCAAAAGTTGCTTACGGAAATAGTGATTTATTCGGACAAGAAAAGGATCAATCATTTAGAAGTTCTATTTCAACAATTTATCAAACATTCG
>JALVKK010000031.1 GCA_027033875.1 Flavobacteriales bacterium | reverse complement strand
TTCGCTTTGATGGTATATTTACCGTCAAAATCTGTTGTGGCACCCGTTTGGGTACCTTTTACAACAATATTAACACCCGGAAGCGGTTCTCCGTTTCCGGCATCTGTAACCACACCTGTGATTACTTTACCTTGTGCAAACGATAGTTGCACGACTAACGCTAGCATGAGCGTTAAGATTACATTAAACTTTGTTCTCATTTTCTATTATTTTTGAGTTTGTCAAACACAAATATCTTAATAAAAAGTTAAATACGCAAATTTTTGCTTCATATTTTTCTGTTATTTGCTTGTTTAAAATCTTATTACTTGCTTAACATTTATGTAAATATCCTGAAAATCAGTATAATAACTCATCTGTATAGGCTTGATAATTTCGATGATTAACCTTTGATTTTTTTTATAAAAACCCATACCAACCCCTGTATTTACATAACCGGTTGTGAATTTTTGGCAGTTATGAGCGTCAATATAATCCCCGATAAGATAAAAATCGGAGTGTTTTGTCCTGTATATGATTTCATTTTTAAAACTTATAATCTTTCTAAAATTATTATCAATATTGCTTGCTTTTCTAAACATACCTGTTTGTTCGATTGTCGGACTAATCGTATTTGTATCATTGGTGTTATAGATTTGCATATTATGTGATAGTACAAAACGCTTGCTTATATTTTCAGTTGACCGGATTTGTGCGTAAATAATTTTTTTGTCCGGCTCATTTATTTTGAGGTCAAAACGGCTTTGAAAATTTATTATCCAATTTTCTTTTTTTGTTTTAAAGATCTTTTGATAATAAATGCCGATAAAATGATTGTTGATGGTATGATTTTGTTCATCTGAAAATTGATATGTAAAATTAACCCCTAAACTTTGTCTTTTGAATCGGTATCTCAATCGTGAAAGATTGGAAATTGAAAAACCGGTTGTATCTTTTCTTTTGGAAGAAAAAAAGTTAGATAATACGAAATTACTACCTTTTACGTATGGAAACACAGTGTTGAATTGTAAAAGTTGTACGGTATTCTGTCTTTGCCATTCCAGATAGATTTGTTCTCCGGAATTTATTAAGTTGAAAAATGAGGTTTTGATATGAGCTTCCAATTGGAGTTTGCTTTTTTCGGCATTATAATTAAAACCTATCATACCATCTATCGAGTTTTTGGGTGTCTTTTGAAGTTTTATAACCAATACTTTTTGTCCTTTATAAAAGTTAATAACCGGCTCCGTAGCGAGTTTAAAACCGGTTTCGTTGTCAATAAAGTTTGTAACAGTATTTATGTTTTGTGAATTAATAGTATGTCCTGCAATAAATTTATTGAGATTTCTCCAAATATTTTTCGGAAAATTTCTACCGGGAATAACAACCAAACTGTCTATCCGGTTTAGGTTATTTTTTTGAAGTTGGTAAAATATATGTAAATGATGTTCTTTGACCTTAATACTGTCCGGTTGTATCCGGTTAAACAAATAACCGGTTTGTATGAGCGAATCGTTGAGGTATTGAAGGTGGTTTTGCAACTCTGAAACTAAAACCTTTTTATATTTTTTGTTGATATACATATATAATGTATCATTTATTTTTTTTCCTTTGATATGTTTTTGTGTTCCGTTAACTTCAATATAAGCCCCCAATAAGTGTTTTTTTAGCAGCATATTATATAATGTGTCATTATCTGATGACTCCGAATGTGTATGTTGCGCCGATACAATAATGTGCAGAGATAAAAATAATATGATGAGGAAGGGTTTCATTTTTGATTTCAGATTTCAGATTTCAACAGGACACTGAGTGTTATTTGCGACATAGGAGCAAATAATGTATCGAAGTGTCGATTTCAGATTTTCGATTTTTTATTAACCATAAAAGAATTAAAAGTTCATATAAGTTTTTTTCTTATGTTTTCTTATGTGCTTTATGTGGTAAAAAAAATACATTTGCTTATTTAGAACCACAAAAGTCACATAAGTTCATATAAGTTTAAGTTCTTTTATGTCTTATATGGTATTGTTCATACCTGATTTTGTTGACTTTTCGAATCAATTTATTTCTGGACAAGTCAAGTCACTACTTGTCAATTCATCAAATTAGAAATTAGAAGTGTTAAGTAATCATCAATAAACGGTGTATTCTATGAACCGGCGCTTCGGTACAATTTTGCTCGTTACCTCACAAAATCACTCAGCGACCTACTTTTCAATTTCTCATTCCTCACTTCATCAATTCATCAGTTCATCAATATCACCAAATAACCAGTTAACCAGATAACCAATATCATCAACTCATCATTCCTAATACTAAAACCAAACGTACTAAAATATCCGTTATTGTCAAACCAAAAATATTTTTTGTAAATAAGTAAAAATCAGTTTGAAAAACAAAAAATTATTTCTATCTTTGCCGTCCGAAAAAGAATAAAGTAAAATTAAATTAAACATATGCCTACAATTCAACAATTAGTTAGAACAGGAAGAACCAAAATAACTAAGAAGAGTAAATCGGCTGCTTTGAAGGGAAGTCCGCAAAAACGTGGTGTATGTGTGCGTGTTTATACAACGACGCCTAAAAAACCTAACTCGGCAATGAGAAAGGTAGCAAGGGTTCGTTTGACAAACGGTAATGAAGTTAACGCATACATTGGCGGTGAAGGACACAACTTACAAGAGCACTCGATAGTATTAGTTAGAGGTGGCAGGGTGAAAGATTTACCCGGAGTAAGATACCATGTGATTCGCGGTGCATTGGATACTGCCGGAGTCGATGGTAGAAAACAACGTCGTTCCAAATACGGAACCAAACGCCCTAAGAAGTAGTAATTGAAAAAAATTAACAATGAGAAAAGGAAGACCTAAAAAAAGACAACTTTTACCCGACCCTAAGTTTAACGATACCTTGGTAACAAGATTCGTTAATAATTTAATGTGGAACGGTAAAAAATCCCTTGCTTTCAATTTATTTTATGAAGCATTGGAAATCGTAGATCAAAAGAAAGGTGATGAAGAAAAATCAGCCTTGGAAATTTGGAAAGAAGCTTTGTCAAATGTGATGCCTCACGTAGAGGTTAGAAGTCGTCGGGTAGGAGGGGCAACCTTCCAAATTCCGATGCCTATCAGACCGGAACGTAAAGTCTCGTTGGCTATGAAATGGATGATTAATTTTGCGCGCAAACGCAACGAAAAATCATATCCGCAAAAATTAGCTGCCGAGATTATGGCTGCCTACAAAGAAGAAGGTGGTGCTGTTAAGAAGAAAACCGATACACATAGAATGGCGGAAGCTAACAAAGCATTCTCACATTTTAGATTTTAATACGGAGTAGTAATGGCAAAAGATTTAAGTAAAGTAAGAAATATAGGTATTGCAGCGCACATTGACGCGGGTAAAACCACCGTTACTGAGCGTATATTGTATTATACGGGTATCAGTCATAAGATAGGTGAGGTGCATGACGGTGCCGCTACTATGGACTGGATGGAGCAAGAGCAAGAACGCGGTATTACCATTACCTCAGCAGCGACACAATGTGTCTGGCCTTACGATGGGGCTAATTATACCGTTAATATTATCGATACCCCCGGACACGTTGACTTTACGGTTGAAGTAGAACGTTCGCTAAGGGTTTTGGATGGTATGGTAGCCTTGTTTAGTGCCGTTGACGGCGTTGAACCGCAGTCGGAGACCGTATGGCGACAAGCAGACAAATATAAGGTACCTCGAATCGGATTTGTTAATAAAATGGACCGTCAAGGTGCCGATTTTTTTAATGTTTGTACACAAATAAAAGAAATGCTCGGCGGTAACCCTGTTCCCCTTCAAGTGCCGATAGGCGAAGAAGCGGATTTTAAAGGGGTTGTCGATTTGATTTCTAAAAAAGCCATCATTTGGAACGAAGAAGATAAAGGTATGACTTATGAAGAAGTGCCTATTCCCGAAGACTTGATGGACGAAGTAGAACAACATCGTGCCAATTTGATAGAAGCCGTAGCGGAATATGACGAAGAATTGATGGAAAAATTCTTTGAAGATGAAAATTCCATTACCGAAGACGAAATTATAGCTGCTCTGAGAGCGGCTACCATTGACATGTCCATTATTCCGATGTTTGCAGGTTCTGCCTTCAAGAACAAAGGCGTGCAAGCCATGTTAGACGGCGTAATGCGTTTTTTACCTTCGCCTTTGGATGTTGAAGCTATTGAAGGAACAAATCCGGAAACCGGTGAAAAAGAATTGCGTCATCCCGATGTTAAAGATCCATTTGCCGCATTAGCTTTCAAAATAGCTACTGATCCTTTCGTGGGTCGTTTAGCATTTTTTAGAGCCTATTCGGGTTTCTTAGATGCCGGTTCTTATGTGCTGAACAACCGTTCCGGCAAAAAAGAGCGTATCTCACGTATTTATCAAATGCACGCCAACAAGCAAAATCCGATTAAACGGGTTGAAGCAGGTGATATTGCAGCCGGTGTCGGTTTCAAAGACATCAAAACCGGTGATACTTTATCAGACGAAAAACACCCGATTGTTTTAGAATCTATGGATTTTCCCGATCCGGTTATCGGTATTGCGGTTGAGCCTAAGACCAAAGCGGATGTTGATAAACTGGGAATGGCTTTATCAAAATTAGCTGAAGAAGATCCAACCTTCCAAGTCAAAACCGACGAAGCATCCGGACAAACCATTATTTCCGGTATGGGTGAATTGCACTTGGAGATTATTGTAGATCGTTTAAAGAGAGAATTTAAAGTGGAAGTAAATGTCGGACAGCCGCGTGTTGAGTACAAAGAAGCTTTAACAGCTGCTGTTGATCACCGTGAAGTTTATAAAAAACAAACCGGTGGTCGTGGTAAATTTGCCGATATAATCTTCAAACTGGAATCTGCCGAAGAAGGCAAAGAAGGTTTGGAATTTGTCAATGAAATCAAAGGAGGTAATATTCCCAGAGAATATATTCCTTCAGTAGAAAAAGGATTTAAAGAAGCAATGAAATCAGGTCCTTTAGCCGGTTTTGAGGTGGAAGCTATGAAAGTTACTTTGATTGACGGTTCGTTCCACCCTGTTGACTCCGATTCATTATCATTTGAATTGGCAGCGAAATTAGGATTTAAAACTGCTGCTAAAAAAGCGCAACCTGTTTTATTGGAACCGATTATGAAGTTGGAAGTTGTAACCCCTGAAGAAAACATGGGTGATATCGTTGGTGATTTGAACAGACGTCGCGGTCAGGTATTAAGTATGGACGAAAGAGCGGGTGCTAAGGTCATCAAAGCCAATGTGCCACTATCAGAAATGTTTGGCTACGTTACGACATTGAGAACTTTATCATCAGGTCGTGCCACTTCATCTATGGAATTTTCGCATTATGCGGAGACTCCTAAGAATATCGCAGAAGAAGTAATTGAAAAAGTTAATGGATAAATCATAAGACATGGCTCAAAAAATAAGAATAAAATTAAAATCATACGATCATAATTTGGTAGATAAATCTGCCGAAAAAATCGTTAAAACCGTAAAAGGAACCGGTGCAGTTGTAACAGGTCCGATACCTTTACCTACGCACAAAAGAATTTTTACGGTACTTCGTTCGCCACACGTCAATAAAAAATCGAGAGAGCAATTTGAACTCAATACCCACAAACGTTTGTTGGATATTTACAGTTCTTCACCCAAAACGGTTGATGCACTCATGAAATTGGAATTGCCCAGTGGTGTTGAAGTAGAAATTAAAGTTTGATAGAAACAATAACTAATATAAGATAACATAATGTCGGGTATAATAGGAAAAAAAGTAGGAATGACCAGCATTTTCGATGAAAATGGAAAAAATATCCCCGTAACGGTGATATTGGCTGGTCCGAATTATGTTACCCAAGTCAGAACCGAAGAAGTTGACGGGTACGATGCTGTGCAGCTCGGTTTCGATGACAAAAAAGAGAAAAACACCCCAAAAGCCTTACGCGGGCATTTTGAAAAAGCAGGTGTATCTCCTAAAAGACGTGTCGTTGAATTCCGGGATTTTGAAAAAGAAGTAAAATTAGGAGATGAAATTAAAGTGGAAGACGTCTTTGCAGAAGGCGAATTTGT
>JALVKK010000030.1 GCA_027033875.1 Flavobacteriales bacterium | reverse complement strand
ATTCGTTTTCGATAATCATAGCACCGGCACCACCGCCACCGTTACAAATACCGGCAGCGCCGTATTGAGCATTATTGCGTTTCAGAGCATTTATCAATGCCATAATGATACGGGCGCCACTGACGCCGAGCGGATGTCCGAGTGATACGGCACCACCGTAAATATTACATTTTTCGGGATCAATTTTCATCAATTCGATATTGACCAATCCAACGACCGAAAAAGCTTCGTTGAGTTCAAAGTAGTCAATATCATCAAGACTTAGTCCGGCTTTTTTCAGAGCCTTAGGAATAGCTTTTGCCGGTGCGGTCGTAAACCATTTCGGGTCTTGTGCGGCATCGGCATAAGAAACGATTTTTGCCAGAGGTTTGAAACCGAGTTCTTCGGCTTTTTTACGGGTAGAGATGACCAAAGCGGCACCACCGTCATTGATAGTTGAAGCATTGGCAGCGGTTACGGTACCCTCTTTTGTAAAGACCGGTTTTAGGACCGGTATTTTTTCAAATTTGACGTTTTTATACTCTTCATCTTCGGCAAAAATTACCGGATCGCCTTTACGTTTCGGTATTTCTACCGGTACGATTTCATCGGCAAAAACATTGTTTTTCCAAGCCTCGGCGGAACGTTGATATGAGGTAACGGCAAATTTATCTTGCGCTTCGCGACTGATATTGTATTCGGTTGCGCACAAATCGGCAAAAACACCCATGTGTTGTTGCGAATAAACATCTAACAAACCATCAAGAATAAGACCGTCTTTCATTTTGATATCGCCTAATTTAACCCCTTTGCGACCACTGAGGTAGTGCGGTGCTTGCGACATGTTTTCCATACCGCCGGCTACTATAATTTCGGCATCGCCGGCTTTGATAGCTTGCGCTGCCATACTAACGGCTTTCATGCCGGATGCACAAACTTTATTAACCGTAGTAGCCGGAACCGTATTAGGGATACCGGCAAAAATACTTGCCTGACGAGCCGGTGCTTGTCCTTCGCCGGCTTGTAAGACGTTGCCCATATAGACTTCATCAATTAAGTTTGGGGCTAAATTGATTTTTTGTAAGGCACCGGCAATAGCTGTGGCTCCCAGTTTGGGTGCCGGAATACCGGATAATGTCCCGTTAAAACTACCTATGGGTGTACGGGCATACGAAATGATAACTATATCTTGTGGTGATTTCATAACACTTTTTTTAAATTGCCTAAAATTACGAATAATTACAGAAATAGCCATTTGTTTCTGTAAAAAAAAATCTTAATTTTGGCTAATTAAGTTGTTATTGTAAATTCTACAGGTAAAAAGATATGATAAAATAATCATTTAGTTTTGCATCTGTGCTAATTGTAAATAAAATATATAGAGGTGAAAAAAATCTTAAATTATCTTTACCGTCATACATTTTTGATTTATAAAGTACTCATATTGACCGGTGCTTTATTGATGATTATTTATCTGTTTTCACAAACGGATTCATTTCAATACGAATATGTCAAAAACGAAACATGGCGATACAAAAATTTGGAGGCGCCATTTGATTTTACTATAAAAAAATCAAAAGAAGAAATACAAAAGAAAAATGATTCAATCAAACAACATATTCCTTTATTCTTTAAAAAGAAACCGGTTGATATTCCCGTAATTTTGAGTCAAATAGACACTTTGATTGTCAAATCCGCATATTCAAATCCGGTAAAAAATAAATTAATCCGATTGAACCGAAAATTAGTTTCCGAAATATATAATAAATTTTACTTAAAAAATTTACCTGATAATTACAAAAATGTTCAACTCTTATTGATAAGTAGTAAGCATACTCCGAATAAAATATCCGCAAACACTGTTTACACTCTTGATAAAATAATACGGGTTTTGAAAAGAAAACTATCACATCAACCTGATTATTTGCAATTTATGACACGTATTTACACTGAACATTTACCTGAAAACATCGAAGTTGATACTCATTATTACAAACGGTATTTACAACAAAAACTTGCCGAAGTCAGCGATAACAAAGGTCAGATACTCAAAGGAGAAAGCATTATCAAAAAAGGCGAAATAGTTACACCCGAAAAATATGAAATTTTAAATTCTTTAAAATCAGCTTACGGTCAATATACAAAAAAATCTTTCCATAAAGTTTGGATATATTCGGGGTATAGTGTTTTGGTTGCAATGATTTTATTGATGTTGCTGTTGTTTTTAAAACAATATCGTCCAGAAATATATGAGAATAATATCAAAATTAGCTTGATTATCTTTAATATACTGCTGATGTTAGCCTTGATGACATTCACGGTTAAATATTATCCTACTTATGTTTTTGTCGTTCCCTTGGCTATTTTACCCTTGATTTTAAAAGCATTTTTTGATGCGCGTACAGGATTATTCGTTCATGTCTTAACGATTTTATTATTAGGATTTGCGATTACCAATAGTTTTGAGTTTATCTTTTTGCAGATAATTGCCGGCATTGTAAGTATTTTGACGGTTTCCGAACTGACCAAACGTTCTAATCTGTTTACGGCAGTCGGAAATATTGTTTTGGTTTATTCTATCGGATATTTAGCCTTTCATTTGGTATATGAAGGTGATTTTTCGATGATAGATTACAATATTTTTATTCAATTTATATTTAACGGTTTGCTCACTATTGCATTATCTCACCAATTGATATTGTTGTACGAAAAATTATTCGGATTGGTTTCGGATGTTTCATTGCTCGAATATTCCAATACCAATTCCAAATTACTCAAGCGATTGGCAGACAAAGCGCCCGGTACCTTTAATCATTCCATGCAAGTGGCAAATTTGGCCGAAGCAGCCGCTAATGCGGTGCACGCCAATTCGCTATTGGTCAGAGCGGGTGCTATCTATCACGATATAGGTAAAATGCTTAATCCGTTTTATTTTACCGAAAATCAGACTTCAGGTGTCAATTATCACGATGATTTACCACCGGAAGAAAGCGCCCGTATTATTATTCAACATGTTTTGGACGGCGTGGAAATAGCTCGTAAAAATAATCTGCCCGATAGAATAATTGATTTTATAAGGACACACCATGGCACGGGATTGGTACAATATTTTTACAAAAAAGCTCAAGAACAAAATCCAGATATCGATACAAACATATTTCGCTATCCGGGGCCCAATCCTTTTAACAAAGAAACGGCAATCTTGATGATGGCAGACGCTGTTGAAGCGGCATCGAAGAGTTTACGTGAACCGACAGCCGAAAAAATTGATAATTTTGTCGATAAAATAATTGATAATCAATTGCATTCGGGTTTGTTGGACAATGCTAATATTACCTTGAAGGAAATTTCAATCATCAAAAAATTGTTTAAGAAAAAACTGAAAAATATTTATCATTTACGAATTGAATATCCTGAGTAGAGATGTTGCAATGCAACATCTCGTGTGGAAAGTTTATAATGTTTGTAAAGTTGAAAGTTTATAGTAGAATCATATGATTGTAGGTTTGATTAAGAATAAGAGAAAATAATAATTGAATGTCGAACACCGAACAAGGATTAAAGATTTAAGAAGTAGAGACGTTTTTATTAAAACGTTCATTTTTTGTAATAAATAATTCTAAAATCAAAAATCAAAGTTCCTTGTTCGATATTCTCAATATTTCTTAATTCTACAAATTAAAAGTACGGTATGAACCAGTAATTAATTATCAAAACGCAAAATATTCTATGAAACGCAACATTTAACTTTTAACTCAAAAAAAAGAATCATGAAAAAACTAATTATTATTACAAGTATCATTTTATTTGCCGCTTGCAAATCGAACAAAAAAATAGCGCAAAATAAGCCTTTTGCTTACCAATTGATAGCACAATCAACTTTACACGGGAACGGTGCGGAAGGTTTTAAGCCCGGACTGTATAAAATTATCGACAAGAAACAATGGCAAGATTTTTTGAAGAAGATGAATACGGTCAATAACGAAAGTTCTAAATTCGATTTTGATAATCCCGATTTTGATAAATATATGATTGTAGCCATTTTTGATAAAGTTTTACCCTATGGCGGTGTTAAATTTTATATTGATAAAGTCGAAAACACCCGTGATACCATTGAGTTTGTTACCAAACATAAAGAACCGGAAGGACAAATGAGTATTCAAGTGATGAATCAGCCGTATATTTTGATTAAAATAAAGAAAACGGATAAGGCATTAGTTGTTAGTAACATGTAGAGACCTTGCATACAATATCTCTTGTTGAATGTTTATAATGTTCATAAAGTTAAATTTTAGCAATCAAAAAATCAAAATTGTAAATCTTAATGACCTTAATTCCTTAATGTTGAAAAATCAAAATTTCTAATGAAAAAAAATCTCCAAACCCATATTTTTTCCCTTCTAATTATCACTTTTTTGCTACAAGCATGTGGCTCGGATAAGTATGTGCGTCGAGAGTTTACCTATACCAAAACTGTCGATACACATTCCAAAAAGATTGATTTTCAAACTAAGAAATTGTATAAGGCGGGGCATATTTTTGCCGATAATCGTTTTGACGGGGCGCGACTCAATGATTTTACACTAATCAACGATTCAACTTATCAAGCCTTGATTACCCCCGAAAATACGCCGATTAATCCGAGTCCGTGGTATGCTTTTAAAATTTGGTCAGTACGTCCGGATACTATTTATTTGCAATTAAAATACAAGCACGCCAAACATCGTTATTCTCCAAAAATCAGTCAAAACCGTAAGAATTGGCAAAAGATTAAAAGTTTTACATACAACAGTGATTCAACGGCTATCAGTTTTAAATTACCGGTAAGTAACCAAGCGCAATGGATTGCCGGACAACCGGTTATCAATTCTATCGATACCAAAATATGGCTCGACAGTTTATCGGCTAATCCGTTGGTGTCGCAGACACAAGTGATTGGAAAAAGTGTTTTGGATAAACCGATTTATATGTTGAAAATTGGACAAGGTGCTACGAAAAATAAAAAGATTATTGTCTTGTTAAGTCGCCAGCATCCGCCGGAAGTAACCGGTTTTTTGGGTTTTAAATATTTTGTCAATGAATTGATTCAAAATGATACGCTGACAAGGGCTTTTTATCAAAAATACGAAGTATGGTTATTCCCTTTGCTCAATCCCGATGGTGTGGATTTAGGCCACTGGCGACATAATGCCGCCGGAATAGATTTGAATCGTGACTGGGCAAATTACCGCCAGCCTGAAATTGATGCCGTAACGAATTTTATTGTATCCGAATCAAAAATACATCACGTTAAACCGGTTTTAGGCGTTGATTTTCACTCAACTTTCAAGGATGTTTACTACATTTTTGATGATAGTTTTCACAGTGTGTTACCCGGATTTTGTGAGGTCTGGACTGCCGGAATTGACAGGATTGTATCGCCGTTCAAAACCAAGAAAAGCCCGTATGGTATGACACAACCTATTTCCAAAAACTGGTTTTACCGGCAATTCAAAGCCGAAGCTATGACCTATGAAGTAGGCGATGAAACGCCCGAAAATATCATCAAACTAAAAGCTAAAGCAGCAGCTGTTACGATGATAGATTTATTGTTGAGGTATTGATTTAGATAAAAGTTTATCTAAAATAAGTGCTTTAACTTCGCCTAATTTTTCAAAAATGCTTGTAGTTAATTTCATAATTGTACCTGTTATTTCATAACAAGGTTTCATTACTTTTGATACTATCATTTGATACTATCGGTTTAGTATATGAGGTGTCGGATTGTTTAAAACCCCTCATCTTTTCATCAAAAAAAATATGCGAAAAAACTAACAATATATTTGTTTAATCCATTTTATAAAATTTTTACTTTTTCTCAAAATTATCTCAAAAATCCCTATATTCACACAAAATTCACGATATAGTGGCATAAAAAGATAAAAATCTTAGCTTTTTAGACAGACTGTCGTTGGCAACAAGCCAACCAAAAAAGAAACATTATAGAAAAATATGAACTCAAAGCAAGAAAAAATAAAAATATTTTGTTTATATCATAAACTACTTTATATTTGCAAAAGAATTTAACACCGATTAATTATGGAAAAAGATAAATTATCACC